>JAHEIA010000407.1 GCA_024639625.1 Chromatiales bacterium | reverse complement strand
CGGGCGAAAAGGCGGCGAGGTCCATTTGCCCTCCGGGCCAGGCGGGACTACGTCGGTATGACCGGCGAAACAGAACACCGGATCGGCGGTTCCGTGCCGCGCCCAGAAATTGTCCACCTCGCCGAAGCGCATCCGCTCCACGGCGAAACCGACTGCTTCCAGGCGGGAGATCATGAGATCCTGGCAGCCCCTGTCGTCCGGTGTCACCGATGGCCGACGCAGCAGATCCAGCGCTAGGTTGAGGGTTTCGGACATGAGGGGCTGATCCTTAACGGGGTGGGGCTAACCGGATTTCAGTGGAACAAGGCCGTGTAGCGCTCTTCGTCGAAGCCGATCTGGAACCCGTTGCCGAGGTCGAGTAGCGGGCGCTTGATGATCGATGGGGTTTGCAACATCAAACGGATCGCGCCTTCTCGATCCAGTCCCGACCGGGTCGCTTGCGGGACCTTGCGCCACGTTGTGCCGCGGCGATTGAGCAGTCTCTCCCAGCCCAGCTCCGCCACCCAGGCGTTCAATGTCGCCTCGTCGATCCCGCTTTTCTTGAAATCGTGGAAGGCGTACGCGATGCCGCGCGTGTCGAGCCACTTGCGGGCCTTACGCACGCTGTCACAATTGGGGATTCCGTACAGGGTGACCATGCTGGGTTCCTTGAGCGCGGCAGCGGCGCTGCTCGATCCGATCAGATGTCGCGCAGCAATTCGTTGATACCCACCTTGCTGCGGGTCTTTTCGTCGACGCGCTTGACGATGACCGCGCAGTAGAGACTGTAACTGCCGTCTTTCGCGGGCAGGTTGCCGGAGACCACCACCGAGCCTGCGGGTACGCGCCCATAGTGGATTTCACCGGATTCACGGTCGAAGATGCGGGTGGACTGCCCGATATAGACCCCCATCGAAATCACCGACCCCTGTTCGACGATCACACCCTCGACGACCTCGGAGCGGGCGCCGATGAAACAATTATCCTCGATGATGGTCGGCGCCGCCTGCAGCGGTTCGAGAACACCTCCAATGCCGACTCCCCCGGAAAGGTGGACGTTCTTGCCGATCTGCGCACAAGATCCGACGGTGGCCCAGGTGTCGACCATAGTGCCCGAGTCTACATAGGCCCCGATGTTGACGTAGGAAGGCATGAGAACGCACGATGGGGCGATGTATGCCCCTTTGCGCACCGCGGCCGGTGGCACTACGCGCACCCCGCATTCGCGGAAATCGCGCGCGTTGTAATCCGCATATTTCGGCTGGACCTTGTCGTAGTAGTTCGTGAAGCCCCCTTTCATGAACCAGTTGTCCTGGATGCGAAACGACAGCAAGACAGCCTTCTTCACCCATTGGTTCACGACCCAGTCGTTCTGCTGCTTCTCCGCCACCCGCAACTGCCCTCGGTCGAGTTGCTCGATCGCTTCGGCAACCGCATCGCGTACCACGGTGTCGACGCTGCGCGGGGTGATCTCGGCGCGGTTCTCGAAGGCCGCCTCGATGATGGACTGGATATCGCTCATGCTGATTGTCTCCGCTTCGATTTTAGAGAGATTCGGTGTAGGTCCGGATACGCTTCGCCGCCTCGACACACTGTTCCAACGGGGCTACCAGGGCCATGCGCACACGGTTGGCCCCGGGGTCGCCGCTTCCCGTGCGCCGGGAAAGAAAGCTGCCTGGCAGAACGGCGACATTCTGCTGTTGCAGCAAGCCGCGGGCAAAATCCGCGTCCGGCTGGGGTGTACTGGGCCACAAATAGAAGCTGGCGCGGGGGTATTGTACCTGGAGGGTCCCGGCGAGGATCTCCAGGACCGCGGCGAATTTCCGGCGGTACAGGGCGCGGTTCTCCCGCACGTGGTGCTCGTCGCCCCAGGCCAGGGCGCTGGCGGCCTGCGTCTGCAAGGGCATCGCGCAGCCGTGATAGGTTCGGTATCGGAAATAGGGCTGGATGAGGGACGCGTCTCCCGCCACGAAGCCGGAACGCAGCCCGGGTGCGTTGGAGCGCTTCGACAGGCTGTGAAAGACCACGCAGCGGGAGAATTCGCTATTGCCCATGGCCTCCGCCGCCTGGAGTAGCCCCGGTGGGGGTTGGGCCTCATCGAGATAGATCTCCGAATAACACTCGTCGGCTGCGATCACGAAATCATACTTTGCGGCAAGCTCGATCAGGTGTTGCAGGGTAGACAGGTCGATGACCGCGCCCGTCGGGTTCCCCGGGGAACACAGGTACAACAGTTGGCAGCGCTCCCACTCAGTGGGTGTGACCGCACTGAAATCGGGGAGGAAGGCGTTGCCCTCGCTACAGGGGACGAAATGCGTTTCGGCACCGGCGAGGAGAGCTGCCCCCTCGTAGATCTGGTAGAACGGATTCGGCATCATGACCAGCGCATCTCGGCTGCGGTCGATCAACGCCTGGGCGAAGGAGAATAGGGCCTCGCGGGTACCGTTTACCGGGAGTATCTGGCGTTCCGGATCGAGCCGGTCCTCCGGCAAGTGAAAACGCTGGCTGGCCCAGCGGGCGATGGATTCACGCAGGGATCGGGTGCCGCGGGTCGTGGGATAGGTGGCCAACCCGTGCAGGTGGGCCAGCAGCGCCTCGCCGATGAAGCCGGGAGTCGCGTGCTTCGGCTCGCCGATGGCGAGGCTGATCGGCTCCAGGCCCCGCGGCGGGTTGGTTCCGGCGTTCAGCTTGGCCAGCTTTTCAAACGGGTAGGCCTGGAGTTTTGCTAGGTCCGGGTTCATCTCTCGGGACGGTCGCCGCGCAACGCGGGTGGCGGAAAACGATACGGCCGATGCAACAGCGCGCTAGTATAGGTCATAGCTGTGGCGCAGACCAACGCGGGACATCCTTGGGAAGGGCGGCGCAGCGAGTCGTTGCGGCAGGGGACGGGCAGCACAATGAACAGTGAAATCGTCGGCATTCACCATGCGAGTCTGTTGGTAGGCGATACCGGGCGAGCCCTCGACTTCTACTGCGGGGTCTTGCGCATGGAAGTGGACGGCAACCGGCCCGACCTCGGTTTTGCTGGAGCCTGGTTGTGGGCGGGCGAACAACAGATTCACCTCCTGGAGCTGCCGAACCCGGATCCGCAGCAGGGCAGGCCGCCCCATGGCGGGCGCGACCGCCACCTAGCCCTGGTGGTGCAGGATCTGGACGGCCTGTGCCGTCGGCTAGAACAGGCGGGGGTCCCCTTTACCCGCAGTCGCTCCGGGCGCCGAGCCCTATTCTGCCGGGATCCCGATCAGAACGCGCTGGAACTTCTCGAATCCGCGCGGTGACAGGAAAGCGCCCCCCTCGGGCGCTCCTGTTCCGCGGATTTCTGCTGGCTACCAGCCCCGATAGTACCAAGGGTTGTCCCAACCGAAAGGTGCAGGCCCCAGCGGCGAGTTCGGTTGTTGCTCCCACACGCTATCCCACTCTTGCCGCCGCGCCTGCATGGCGGCCCGGCGTTGTTCCTGCATGTCCCGAAGGTATTGGCTGCGGGGGTTAGTCCAACGCCGGTAGGAGCGCATGGCTTCCCTTTGTTGTTCAGCCCGGTTGCGCATGGCTTCGCGCTGAGCGAGACGTT
>JAHEIA010000406.1 GCA_024639625.1 Chromatiales bacterium | reverse complement strand
GCCAGGTCCATAGTCCATCCCATTGTTACCCGCATACACCTGTTCTGCTGACCTGGGACGCATCGAAAGCGCTGAACAAGATGAGACCCAGCAATTCGAACAGTGCCAACGGGATCAACATCCGGGCTGAGGACCCGAAAGCCACCGCGCAGGAGGGCCGCGAAAGATGCGCGGCGCGGCACCTCGAAGAAGCGACCCAAATCTTCCACCGCCTGGCCCAGCAGTTTCCGGAACGCCTGGATCTGTATGCACAACTAGGCTACCTGGCCCTGCTGGCCAACGATCTATATACGGCCATCGCCCACTTGGCGCAGGCGATCAACTTGGGACTGCGGGCGTTGAACAATGCTGCGGGTTCACCGTGCAGGGCCCGCTCGGCCATGATCTGCTGCATGACGCAGTTCTTACGCTCGATTTCCCGGCGATGCGCCTGCTGATGACCGCAGGGGGTCCCGAGTAAGATAGCTCCGGCCCCGGCCGCGTCATCCTCGTAGAATCTCCTCGATCAATGCATCCCGGTCTTCGTCCAGCCGCTCCAAGAGCTGGGCGGGAGCGCCGTTGACAATGTTGTCGGATATACCCGTCTGCGGATCGTACTTCGCGCTCCAGCGGATTAGTTCCAACATCACGGGAAGCAGAGCCTCCCCCTTGCCGGTGAGGCTGTAGACAAACTTCGACTGGTTCTTCGTATCCCTCGCCTTACTGATCAACCCTTCTGCTTCCAACCGCTTCAGACGACTTGCCAGGATATTGGTGGAGATCTTTTCCGCCGAGGCGAGGAATTCCCGGTAGTGCCTTTTTCCCTTGAAGACCATGTCCCTGAGGATGATCAGGCTCCACTTGTCGCCAAAGATATCCAACGCGAAGGTGATTGGGCACCTTGGCCCGTGCAGTGCGGTTCGCCGGCTCATGGGAAGATCATAAACTAGCGATTGCATTTTGCAAGCACTGAGCTAAGCTCAAAATACTTGCATTTTGCAATCGGGTAAGCACTACGTATAGGCCCCGATTTACCGGACAGGAGGCTTCGATGAAGAAAAAGCTATTGCTGTTCTTGACGCTGATGCTGTGCGGGCGCGCCATGACGCTGGCCTTCATCACAAGGGCCGGCGGTTCGAGCCCGGGCGATCCCCCGGTTGCCTGGCTGATGCCGCTGATCGGCGATGCGGTGATCGGCATCACCGGGCTGTGGGTTGCCTATCTGATCGTAAGGAAGACCGGCCTGTGGGTTTGGACGACCATCATGATCTGGAACTCGATTGCGATCTGGGATGCACTGTCCGCCTTTGTCGTGCAAAAGACCAGTCCCTGGCCGGACTTTTTCATGCTCGAGATCTTCGGTTCATCCATGTCTTTCGGCGCCGCACTCCTGCACCTCGCCATCATCGTGCTGCTCAATCAACGGGAGATCAGATCCCACTACCTGATTGGCTGTTGACCGGAACCGAAACGGTTCTTGCGGCCCCGTGTGGAAGCGGAGCAGAATTCAGCCCCGATTAGAACCCGCCGCCCCTACAACAACTCGGTCACCCATACACCGACATCCAGTCTCGATCCCGCAGGTCCAACGTACGAGCCCGCAACCGGTGGTACCGACTCGGGCAACCTTGCCACCGCGACAGCGATGTGATCCGTTCCCACGACTTCCCCGCTAGTGGGATCGAATCCCTTCCAACCCGCGCCTGGTAGAAAGACCTCCGCCCAGGCGTGGGTTGCACCGAAATTAGCTGTTGACGGTGGAGAGTGTAGATAACCGCTTACAAAACGCGAGGCAAGACCCAAACCCCGTACGGCCTCCATGAACAGATAGGCGGCGTCTCGGCAGGATCCTGATCCGCGCGACAGTGTTTCCATCACCGCTTGCACCCCCGGCTCCTCGCGTATCTGATACGAGAGCGATTGATGAATATGCGTACAAAGGCGTTGCAACAGGGCATAGGACTGAATGCGTTCGCCTGACTGCCAAAAGTTCGCCACCCAGTGGTCCAGCGAGTCTCTGGCAGCGTGCTCGGCGACCATCGTATAGGGCGACAACACGGCCCAGTCGTCTGGCCGATAGACGAAGGGATAGTCAACCGCGTAATCGGCAACCAAGAAATCGAGGGGAGCCTGGTTGTACTGCTGAATAATGACTTCGCTCTGGATCGAAAGCTGGCTGGCGGGCGAATCGAAGGTGGCTGTCGCGACAGAATTATCCTCCACATCACGGTGCCAGCGCAGGGTGGCCGCAGGCGTGATCTCCAGGGTCGCGGATTCGATGCGTAGCTCATGACCCTCTTTAGGGCGTAGGCGCAGAGTGTGCGGATCTAGCCGTACCGCGGTGGGAAAATTATAGTAAGTGCGATGAAGAATCTTGTAACGCTTCATGTTGCATCCTAATCGGTAAGCGCAGCGACAGCGACGAAGTACCCAGTGTGCATGTAGCTCGCATAGTTCGCGTCTAGACCCACCTTGCCATGCAATCCAACTAAAAGAACAAGTCCTGGGATGGCGCGGCATTGAATCTCAAAAAACCGAGCCTAGCAGAAAAACGCGGGCTGCCCAGCATCCACCACCGCCTGTCAGTCCGTTCTGTTGAACTGCGAGAACCGATGAATCCGCCAAGTCGATGCCCGACCGAGTACGGTGTCAGGGCACCGCTTGGCGTCGCGCTAGCGGGCTGAGCGCTGCATCGGTCGCGAGCTTACGGTTTTCCGCATGGAAGCGCGAGCCGTCTATACTTACTAACCCGAACCCTAACAAAGCCTCACTCAGCGAGTCGCTGGGCGGTCAGCCCGCTAGGCGCGCCGGCGCCGCCATAGCCAACCCTATGGTAAGCCGGCGCAACACCGCGGATGGCTGCCCAGCGGCCCGCCCGAAGGGAGCCCCACAGATGGCCCGGCGCGGCGTTGCGCTCCTTGCCAAGGGAAATGGCCATTGCCTGCGGACCGCGCCTTGATCCGCACCATCTGTGGGGCTCTGAATGTGGCTTTGTTAGGGTTCGGGTTAGTACCTGATACGCAAGGGAAGCCGCGGCGCGAGCAGGCCGAGTCGAGTCGAAGTGGGAAATGGATGCCACACGTACCCCACCCCAACGAGGAGCCTATTCCCTATGAAAGCACTTACCTCATACCTCACCGCGGCTTTCGCACTATTGCTGATCGCCTCGGTAGCAACGCCCGTTTTTTCTGCGGAAAAACAGAAAGTGGTCTACCACGTAGCCGACGCGGAAAAGGTTCAATTCGCGCTCGGCAACATTCGGAATCACATCCAGGGTGTCGGCGGGCCGGAGAACGTTGAGATTGTTCTCGTGGTCCATGGACCGGCCGGCAAGATGTTCCAGGACATCGAGGCCACCGACCAAGTCAGAGACATGGTCAAGTCGTTGCAGGGCGATGGCGTCCAGTTCGATATGTGCGGAAACACCATGAGAGCCCAGGACGTGGAACTAAACGACTTGTTGCCCGGATTTGTGCGTGTGGATCAAGGGGGAGTGGTGCGCATCGCCGAGTTGCAGCAGCAGGGCTACATCTATATCCGCCCGTAGCCACCCACGACGCTCTCCGCA
>JAHEIA010000043.1 GCA_024639625.1 Chromatiales bacterium | reverse complement strand
CGCGGCGCCCGAGGATGCCGCCATGGATCTTCGGGTGCAAGGTCTTAAGGCGGCCGTCCATCATCTCCGGGAATCCCGTATAGTCCGCTACCTCGGTCACCGGTACGTTGTTTTCGGTAAGCAGGCGAGCGGTGCCTCCGGTGGACAGTATCTCGATCCGCAACGCGTTGAGTCCGCGCGCCAGTTCGAGTAGTCCCGTTTTGTCAGATACGCTCAACAGCGCTCGGGTGATTTTTTTCATATCGGTTCCAAGGGTAACAAGGTGTCTACGAAAGGCCGCACGACGCGCGTCGCGCCGTTATTGGGGGGAAGGATGGCCGTTATCGTTTCTCCGACTCTGCATCATGCCGAAACCCTTTGTCCAGGCGCAAACTTGTGTTGCGAGGCGTCCATGGGGACCCGCGTGGACAACTCGGCGCCGGCTCCTGCCCGGGCCGCACCCTGCTCGCCGGCCGCTCGCCAACGGGCGGACGATCGGTAGCAGCTGCCTCCGCTAGCGGAAGCCGACGCAGTGGCGCCAAGCCTGTTGTCGGGTTCGCGCCTGCCCGGCGCGCAGATTGCAGGCTCGCGCGACAAGCGCGCTTCGGCAATTCGTTTGTCGCTCAGTCGAGTTTGTACAGCGAAAGCTTTTTACGCAAGGTGCTGCGGCTGATGCCCAAAACACCGGCGGCGCGGGTCTGGTTGCCGCGGGAATACTCCATCACCGCCCGCAACAATGGTTCTTCCACTTCCGCGATAATCAGTTGGTACAACCCGTGAACTTCGTGTCCGCCCATCTTCTGGAAATAGGACCGCAGGGCATCCCGGACACAGTCCCGCAACGGTTCCGTCTTGCTGCTTTTTACCACCGAAAAGGCGCTCCCCCTCCCCTGCTCGTACCCCAGTGTTTCCGCCTTCATGCCGCTAATTCCCTAATTTTCGCTATCTGGTTGAAGTGACTTATTATTAGTTCGCGTTGGGCTCTCGCGTTATCGATTCGATTTATTTTTTTCCGGAAAGCGGCGCCTCCCGGGTGCGTCTTACTGTACCAGGCGATGTGTTTGCGCGCGATGCGCACTCCATGCGTGGCTCCGTAAAATTCGTAGAGCCGATCCAAATGGGTGAGCAAGAGCTCTTCCTGCCACTCAAGCCGAGGCTCGGCTAGCTTGCGGCCAGTGGCTAGAAAGTGCTCGATCTCGCGGAAGATCCATGGCCTGCCTTGAGCCGCCCGGCCTACCATGATGCCATCGGCCCCGGTATACGCCAATACCTGCTTTGCCTTCTCCGGGCACTGAATATCACCGTTTGCGATAACGGGTATGGCGACCGCCGCCTTTATGCCAGCAATAGTGTCATACTCCGCAACG
Source organism: Chromatiales bacterium (assembly GCA_024639625.1). Taxonomy (GTDB): domain Bacteria; phylum Pseudomonadota; class Gammaproteobacteria; order Chromatiales; family Chromatiaceae; genus JAHEIA01. The sequence continues at coordinate 10,077 of JAHEIA010000043.1, read as the reverse complement.
CCGGAAAACCCACAGGCGCGGGTGCGCCCGTGTACCGTGAGCGCAGCAACGCCCGCCTGTTCCGCGATACGTGCGATCTGTACTCCATTGCGGTGTTCCGGATCCCAACCGGTTCGGATCTTCACTGTCACCGGGGCGTCGACGGCGGAGACCACCGCGCCGAGGATCTGCTCGATCCGATCTGGGTGCCGCAACAGGGCGGCTCCGGCGTCCTTGCCACAGACCTTCTTCGCCGGGCAGCCCATGTTGATGTCGAGGATCTGCGCACCGCGGTCTTGATTGATGCGCGCCGCCTCCGCGAGCTGCCGCGGGTCTGACCCCAGAAGCTGAACTACACGGGGCTCCGCTTCGCCTTCGTGGTCCAGCCTCCGTTGGCTCTTCGGGTTGGCCCAGAGCGCCGTGTCCGCGGAGATCATCTCCGATACCGCCATGCCCGCGCCGAGTTCTCGACACAAGCCGCGAAACGGCAGGTCCGTCACACCGGCCATCGGTGCCAGTGCCAGCGTGTTGGTTAACTCGAAGGGTCCAATCCGCATTTCAGCCTCACGGGTTTCTCAAGACAGGAGCCGGCAGCGCCGCCGGACGTGGCGCGGAAAGGTTTCCGCCTGCCGCCTCCCAGTCCCGGGTCAGGATATCACGGAGGGTTCACTTCGCGAGCAGTGTCTAGGGCGTAAACAGCGCCTGCGCAGGCGCTGTTTACAGAAATTCAAATTGGAAACCGGTGACCGTGTCTCCCGGGTCCACCAGTTGCAGGTGCACCCGGACGGGGGAACCCGGGTCTAGCAGAGACGTGGCGTCCCGACCGGCCGGCAGGTATTCCTCGGGGCGGAACGTGCGTGCCGCGGCCAGCACATTGTCGCCGGTGTAGAGGCGCAGCTGCAGTAACGGAAGCGGCTGGGGTTGCGCGCTTTCGTTGACGAAAACCACATCGGCTAGCAGGGTTTCCGGAACGGAGGATCCGGCACGAACCTCCCGGCTCCGGATGCGGATTCGCTTCACATCAGCCACCGCCGGCGCTCGGCACCCAGTCACCCTACACAGCCCTTGCAGAAAGCTTTGTCCGGCCGGATGCCGAGCCAACTGATCGCGTTCCAACCACGCGAGTTGCAGGCCGAGCGCCACCAACAAGAGCAGGCAGCCGCTCCCCCAGAGCAGCCAATGGGGTCCGCCGGCGGATTCAGCAGCTGCCTTCTCCGTAGACGGGACGATTAGGTCAGGTAGGTCATCCGGCACCTCGAATGGCAGGTCGCCGCGCGTTGTTGCGCCCGCGGCGCGGACCATGGGATGGGTAGGAACTTTCGTTGTATGCCGGGCTGGTTCGCCGGGTTGCGCCCGCGGGACGGGGTCGGCCGGCGCTTGGCTTGCCGGAGCAGAGTGCGCGCCTGGCGGGGACGGCATGCCTCCGCCTTGCGGCGTGTTGCTCGCCAGCGTTGCACTACCCGCGAAGGGAGAAGGCGTTCCCGACGGTAATGGACGGTTGCTGGGTCCCTCGCTGAGAAAATCCATCGCATCGAACAACATCTGACAGTGACTGCAACGTACCCGTCCCTGTGCAGCGCGCAGGTCGGTTACCGAGACGCGGTATCGGGTATGGCAGTTTGGGCACTCCGTGTAGAGCATGTTCGGTGGCGCAGCTAGGTCGTTCCCGGCACACGTGTGCCTGCGATGCGCATCCACTCCTCCTTCTGCGCAGCAACGAAACCTGCGAAGTGTCGGCGGTAGGCTTGCGTTACGGCTGCTGCCTGTGAATTTAGGATGCCCGATAGGACGATGGCGCCGTCCTGTACGACCCAGGATGCCAATTCCTGCTCCAGATCGATCAGCGGGCGCGCCAGGATGTTTGCGAGCAGGATTTCCGCCTGCATGCCCGCGAAACGTTCTGCTGAGCCCGTCTGTAGACGCTCCTCAACCCTGTTGCGTTCCGCATTCGCCCGTGTGGCTTGCAAGGCCTGCGGATCATGGTCGATCGCCACCACGGAGCGCGCCCCGAGCCGCAATGCGGCGATGCCGAGAATCCCGGAGCCACAGCCGTAATCGACGACCCGCTTGTCGCGCACATCCGCTGCGTCCAGCCACTCCAGGCAGAGCGCTGTCGTAGGGTGGGTGCCGGTGCCGAAGGCCAAGCCCGGATCAAGTTCGACTACTACGCCGTCCGTTACCGTTGTCTGCTGGCCGCAAGGGCACACCCAAAGACGGGCTCCGAAGCGCAGGGGACGAAGGTCCGCGACGCAGACGCGTGCCCAATCCTGGTCTGCCTGGCGCTCGATCTGCAGCGTCGCAGCGAGTTCCGAGGTCAGGGTCGAGATCAATCCGACACGCAGCTCTTCGGCATTCACGGAACCCTCGAACAAGGCGCTTACCCGGGTCCTCGACCACAGCGGTTGCCGGCCCGGTGCCGGCTCCAGTAGCGACGAGTCTTCCAGATTGTCGAAAGAAACGGCAAGGGCCCCCCGGGCCTCGAGCAAGAGCTCCATGATCGGCGCCTGCTCCTCTGTGCACTGCACAGATACTTGGAGCCAAGTGGTTTCTTGAGCCATGAAGCAGGGAGCGGCAGACCCTAGAGTCCGAGCTTCTTTTCCAGGTAGTGGATATTCATCCCGCCGCTGCGAAAAGCCGCGTCTTCCATGATGTCCTGTTGCAGCAGGATATTGGTCTTGATGCCCTCGATCACCATCTCATCCAAAGCCGTCGCCATGCGGGCGATTGCGGCCTGGCGTGTCTCTCCGTGCGCGATCAGCTTACCAATCATCGAATCGTAGTAGGGTGGAACCCTGTACCCGCTGTAGATATGGGTGTCTACCCGGATGCCCGGTCCGCCGGGAAGGTGCACCTGATCCACCTTGCCGGGGCAGGGCAGGAAGTTTTTCGGGTCTTCCGCATTGATGCGGCACTCGATGGCATGACCGCGGACCTCGATGTCGCTTTGCTGGTAGCTCAGCGGTTCGCCCGCGGCGATGCGGATCTGTTCCTTGACGATATCGACGCCGGTGATCATTTCGCTCACCGGGTGCTCCACCTGTACCCGGGTGTTCATTTCGATAAAAAAGAACTCGCCCTGCTCGTAGAGGAACTCGAAGGTGCCGGCACCTCTGTATCCAAGTTGCACGCAGGCTTCGGCGCAGCGCATGCCCAACTGCTGGCGCGTCGCCTCGCTGATTCCGGGGGCGGGTGCCTCTTCCACCACTTTCTGGTGCCGGCGCTGCATGGAACAGTCCCTCTCCCCGAGATGGATCGCGTTGCCGTGTTCGTCTGCCAGCACTTGAAATTCGATATGGCGCGGATTGGCGAGATATTTCTCCATGTAGAGGGTATCGTTGCCGAACGCAGCTGCCGCTTCGGATCGGGTCAGGGAAATCGCGCTGTGCAGACTGGCTTCCGAATGCACCACCCGCATCCCGCGTCCGCCGCCGCCGCCTGCGGCTTTGATGATTACCGGGTAGCCGATCTGTTTTGCCAGTTCCCGCGTTTCGGTGATGTTGTCGCCGAGCGGCCCATCCGATCCGGGAACGCAAGGGACCCCGGCCGACTTCATTGCGCGGATCGCGGCGATCTTATCTCCCATGGTGCGAATGGAGTCGGAGCGTGGCCCGATGAAGACGAACCCGCTCTGCTCCACGCGGTCCGCAAACTCGGCATCTTCCGACAAGAATCCATAGCCGGGGTGGATGGCGACGGCGTCCGTGACCTCGGCTGCACTGATGATTGCCGGGACCTGAAGATAGCTTTCTGCCGACGGCGCGGGACCGATGCAGACGGTTTCATCGGCGAGCAGAACGTGTTTCAGCTCGCGGTCTGCCTCGGAGTGTACGGCGACGGTCTTGATCCCGAGCTCCCGGCAGGCACGGAGGATGCGCAGGGCGATCTCGCCCCGGTTCGCGATGACGATCTTGTCAAACATGTTTTTCGCTTTGCAGGACGGCGATTATTCGATAACGAACAAGGGCTGGTTGTACTCCACGGGCTCGCCATTATCCACCAGCATATCGGTAACCGTGCCCGCGATGTCCGATTCGATCTGATTAAGGATCTTCATCGCCTCGATGATACACAGCGTATCTCCGGGGTTCACGGTGGTTCCCAGTTCGACGAACGGCTTAGATCCCGGCGAAGGCGCGCGATAGAAGGTGCCGACCATTGGTGAATTAACCGTATGCCGGGGTATCTCCTCTTTCACTTCCTCGACGGCGGGTGCCGCAGCCACCGGGGGTGGGGCGGGCGGAACGGCTGCCGCGACTACCGCAGTCTGGCGACTGACACGCAACATCTCCTCGCCTTCATGGATTTCGATCTCGGTGACATCGGATTCTTGGAGTAGGTCAATCAGCTTTTTTATTTTCCGGATATCCATTGTGAAACCTGCTGTTAAGTCGGAGTCTGCTTGGCAAGCCGGCGCACCGCCGCTTGCAAGGCGAGTTCGTACCCTTGAGCGCCCAGCCCGGTAATCACCCCCTCGGCAATGTCCGAGAAGTAAGAGTGGGCGCGGAAGGCCTCACGGGCATGTACGTTGGATAGGTGAACCTCGATAAAAGGAATCTCCGTCGCGAGCAGCGCATCTCTCAGGGCGATACTGGTATGCGTGAATGCGGCGGGGTTGACGATAAGGAAGGCGACGCCGTTTGCCTGCGCTTCATGGACCGCGTCGATTAGTTCGTGTTCCGCATTGCTCTGCAGAAACAGCAGCTCGTTTCCTGTGTTTTCGGCTTGCAGCTCCAGGCGCTCCCGGATGCTGTCGAGTGTGTCCTCGCCATAGTGGCTCGGTTCCCGACTGCCCAACAAGTTGAGGTTGGGCCCGTTCAGCACCATGATCGTAGGCATCGGGTCGTGCTCGTGTAGTTCCGGTTCGGCGCGGCCGGCGCAAGGACGTTGACACGAAAGTGTTGCACAAACCGTCCGAAACTGTCCAGATCCCTGCAAGATCCGGCACGTTCGCCCCTATCATTCCCCCCTTCGCGCGCCCTCACGTACCCGCAGCGGGCGCCGCGGGAATCGCCTGTCGTCCCTCCCGTTAAGGGCTCAATTGGCCAATAGCGGTCTGATCACTTCCTCGATGCGTTCCCGGTGCAGCTCGCCGGCTTGCACGTGGAGGACCTTGCCGCCCCGGTCGAAGATCACACTGAAGGGCAGCCCACTGAAGCGGTTGCCCAGCGTGCGCGAAAGCTCGATGGCATCCGTATCGCCCACCAGAATCGGGTAGTTGACCGCAATGGACTGAGCGAAGTCGCGAACCAACTCGACCTGATCGATGGCGATGCCCACGAACTGCAGCCCCTGTGCCCCAAATTCGTCCTGCAACTGAATGAAATCCGGCATCTCACGCCGGCAGGGCGGGCACCAGGTGGCCCAGAAATTGATCACCAACACCTTGCCTAGCCATTCAGTGCTGTTGCGCGTTGTGCCTTCAAGATCCGGGAGGCTGAAGCGCGGCAACTGGCCGACTGCGTGAGCCGCCGTCTGGGTCTCAGTTGCCGGGTTGCCTGCATCGCGCTGCCGCAGCCAGGAATGGACCGCAAAGCCCGCAGCCAGGCTGATGGTCCCCGCCAATACCACGGTCAGCGTTGCTTTTTGGATGCTCATTTGCCTGCTTGTCTGACGTGATCAGCAAATTGCTCCGGCTCCATGAAACCGACGACGCGATAATTCTTTCTTTCCTTTCCATCGCGGTCAAAAAACATGATCGCCGGGGGGCCGGGCAGGCCAAAACGACCCTGTAGCAGCGCTCGGTCATCGTCGTTGTTTTCCGTTACGTCAGCCTGCAGCAGAACGAATCCCTGCAGCGCCTCGCGAACCCGGGGGTCGGAAAAAGTGTAGCGCTCCATTTCCTTGCAGGTGACGCACCAGTCGGCATAGAAATCCAGGAGTACGGGTCGTCCTTGGCCGCTTGCGTCGCGCACGGCCTGATCCAGCTCGGCGACCGAAGTCACGGGCTGAAAGCTGAGGTGGTCCCCGCTCCCGTCTGCGCCGCTGTAGGTGATCCCGCGCAGGGGCTGCAGGGTGTCTTTGCCGCCGGCGGCCGCCCCTACGAGCATCAGGATGCCGTAAACCAAGATGGTCACGCCCAGCCCCTTCCACAGGCGCGACCAGCCCGAGGCCTCGACCGGCAGGGACTTGAGAGCGCCCATGTAGACCGCGGAGACGATCAGCAGCGTACCCCAGAGCAACAGGGCGATCGCGGCTGGCAGGATGCGCTCCAGGAGAAAGATTGCTACCGCGAGCATGAGCACGCCGAAGACCGCCTTCACCGCATCCATCCAGGAACCGGCCCGGGGGAGAAATCTTCCCGCAGACGTGCCGATTGCGATCAGCGGCGCCCCCATGCCCATGCTCAGCGCGAACAGAGCGACGCCGCCGAGCACCGCGTCGCCGGTCTGGCCGATATAGATCAGTGCGCCGGCCAGAGGCGGGGCGACACAGGGGCCAACGATCAAGGCCGAAAGAAAACCCATGATGGCGACGCCGATGAGGGTGCCGCCTTGTTGCCGATTGCTGATCTCGGTGAGTCTGCTCTGCCAACTCGACGGCAGCTGCAGGTCATAGAAGCCGAACATCGATAGGGCAAGCAGCACAAACACGGCGGCGAAGAGGGTGAGGATCCACGGATTCTGAAAGGCGGCCTGGAGATTCTCCCCGAAAACCCCGGCGAGCACGCCCGCCAGGGTGTAGGTGAGGGCCATCGCCAGAACGTACACCGTGGACAAGACAAACGCCTTACGGGCATCCATGTTTCGCCCCTGGCCGGCGATGATTCCCGAAAGGATCGGTACCATAGGGAAAACACAGGGGGTGAAAGCCAGCAGCAGACCAACGCCGAAGAAGCTGGCGATGATGGCCCAGGTATCGCCGCCGGCGAGCATAGTGGCGATACGGTCCTGTTCCGCTATCGGTTCCTCGGGGGGGCTCGTGACCCCGACGGCTTGCGCCGCTTCCTTTGGCGGCGCCAGGTCGGTGGTTGCCAAGGCCGGCAGGGTGAGCAGCGTCTGGGTTTTTAACGGAGGGTAGCAGATACCGATATCCGCGCAGCCCTGAAACTCACTGAGCAGAGTGATGTCCTCCGCCTCGGCCGCACTGCGGGTCAGCTGCACCGGGACCGCGAAATCACTCACATAGACCTCGACGTCACCCACGCTGCCGTCGGGGCGGATGGTGTCGTGTTTGACCTTGGCCGGCGGCAGCTGGATAGCCCCCAGTTCCACGCCTTTGGCGCCCTCGAGTGCTAGCTGAATCTTGTCTCGATAGAGGTAGGTGCCCTCCGCCACTTGCCAGCGAAGCAGCAGCTCGTTGCCGCTGCTGACCTCCGCCGAGAAGCGGAAGGCCTCCTCAGCGGGCAGGATTTCATCCTCTTCTGCGCCGAGTCCGAATTCGCTTTGCAAGTCAGTGAGGGCCTGAAGGGCTCCCTTATCGGGAGTGGGGCGCGGGGGGGTGACGGCTTCCGGGGCCGCTTTCTCTGTGAGGGCCGCCAGCTCCAGGAGCACGGTCTGCCGGTGTGGTGGGTAGCATATTCCCTGGTCGGCGCAGCCCTGCGAGGTGGCTTGCAGGGTGAGGATCTCCGACGCCCCCGGGCTTCGCTCAATCGGGATTCGGACCGCCGCGCGATCGCGATAGATGGCGACATCGCCGAAGAACTCATCGCGCCTGGTCTCCGCAGGGGGGTATTGAGGGTTGCCCAGTTCGATGCCTAAGCTCTCGCTGAGGAACTTGAATTTGCTTTGGTACAGGTAGTAGCCATCCGCGATCTTCCATTCGACCATTACCGCATCGGCGCCATCCGCTCGGCCCGAGATCTGGAAGGCCTGGTCGGGTAGTAGCAGATCCTCAGCGGCTTGCGCCCCCGGAAGCATTGCGAGGCAGGCGAGACTGGTGATAAAGAAGAGTTTCAATCGCTTTTTGTACATTGTCTTACCCAGCCTAGATACGCGGAAAGCCCCCGGTCAATAGGGACTGCGATTACTTCGGGAAGTTCGTAGGGGTGTTGTTGTTCGATACAGGCCTCGAGCGATGCATACCGCCGCGCTACGGTCTTGATTAGCAGCAGGCGCTCAGCCGTCGTCTCTATCTTGCCCTGCCAACGGTACACCGAGGTAACCGGTTGCGAGATGTTGACGCATGCCGCCAGACTGCGCTCGATTAGCGTGTTCGCGATTCGCAGGGCGGTTTCCTCGTCTGGACAGCTGCAGAGCACGAGCAGAGCGTCTTCGGTCATGCGGGCAAAGATACAGGAACAGTTTCGATTAGGTAAAGCGAGGGCGCTCTTTTCTGCGATCGGCGGAGTGCTGCTGGTGGCCGCTTAGCGTCCTCTAGGTTGCATCTGCTCCGGGCCTTGGCTGGGTGCCCTCCGGCTGTCCGCTTGACAGCCGGTTTTTAGGCACTATGATTAGCACTCTTCTTTTTTGAGTGCTAACAAGCGGCGGCCCATCCAGCCGTGTGCGAAGAGCACTTTAGAACGCACTGTGCCCCTTACATTAGGAGTGATTCAATGAAGATTCGTCCGCTGCACGATCGCGTGATCGTTCGACGTACCGAGGAAGAGCGTACCAGTCCAGGTGGGATTGTGATACCCGACAGCGCTGCGGAAAAGCCGGTCCGCGGAGAGGTGACCGCCGTGGGCAATGGCAAGCTGCTAGAGAACGGCAGCCTGCGCCCGCTCGATGTCAAGGTCGGCGATACCGTGTTGTTCGGCAAGTATTCCGGTACTGAAGTCAAGATTGACGGCGAAGAAGTGCTGGTGATGCGCGAAGAAGACATCATGGCGGTGCTCGAGGGCTGAGCGATCTCGCCTCGCCCGTTTCACTAAATAGATTCGACAAGCTAATCCCAAGGAAATCCCGATGAGCGCAAAAGAAGTCAAATTCGGTGACGACGCCCGCCACAAGATGATTGCCGGCGTCAATGTATTGGCCAATGCGGTAAAAGTTACCCTGGGCCCGAAAGGCCGCAACGTGGTACTGGAAAAGTCCTTCGGTGCCCCCACCGTCACCAAAGACGGTGTCTCCGTCGCTAAGGAGATCGAGCTTAAGGACAAATTCGAAAACATGGGCGCGCAGATGCTAAAGGAAGTGGCGTCCCATACCTCGGACGTGGCGGGCGATGGCACCACCACGGCAACTGTGCTGGCGCAGGCCATGTTGCGGGAAGGATTGAAGGCGGTCGCCGCAGGTATGAACCCGATGGACCTCAAACGCGGTGTCGATAAGGCCGTCGAGGCTGTCGTAGAAGAACTGAAGAAGCTTTCCAAGCCCTGCTCCGACGACAAGGAGATTGCCCAGGTTGGGACGATCTCCGCTAATGCAGACGAGTCGATCGGCAATATCATCGCCGAGGCGATGCAGAAAGTGGGCAAAGAAGGGGTGATCACCGTCGAGGAAGGATCGGCCCTGCAGAACGAGCTCGACGTAGTCGAGGGCATGCAGTTCGATCGCGGTTATCTGTCGCCCTACTTTATCAATAACCAGCAGAACATGAGTGCCGAGCTCGAAGAGCCCTACGTCTTGCTGCACGACAAGAAGATCTCCAACATCCGCGAACTGCTGCCGGTACTGGAGGGGGTAGCCAAGGCCGGCAAGCCGCTGCTGATCGTGGCGGAAGACGTGGAAGGGGAGGCTCTGGCTACCTTGGTGGTGAACACCATTCGCGGCATCGTCAAGGTCGCGGCGGTGAAGGCCCCGGGTTTCGGTGATCGCCGCAAGGCCATGCTGCAGGATATCGCTATCCTGACGGGCGGCACGGTGATCTCCGAGGAAGTCGGTCTGTCTCTCGAGAAGGCGACGCTGAACGAGTTGGGTAGTGCCAAGAAGATCCTGGTGACCAAGGAGGAGACTACCGTCATCGACGGTGCCGGCACGGAAGCTGACATCAAGGCCCGAGTAGAGCAGATCCGGGCCCAGATCGAGGAGGCCACCTCGGACTACGACAAGGAGAAGCTGCAGGAACGCGTGGCGAAGCTCGCCGGCGGTGTTGCGGTGATCAAGGTCGGTGCGGCGACCGAGGTCGAGATGAAAGAGAAAAAGGCGCGCGTCGAAGACGCCTTGCACGCCACGCGGGCGGCGGTGGAGGAGGGCATCGTGCCCGGCGGTGGTGTCGCAC
>JAHEIA010000405.1 GCA_024639625.1 Chromatiales bacterium | reverse complement strand
GACCATTTTGTTGTCGGAGACTTCAGGATCCCGGCACCCGTGGGGAGATGGGGCAGACAACACCTAGGCGCAGCGAATCTCAACGGAGTGTGTAGATTGCGATACCGCGGCAAACCGAACACCCGCTTCAGCGACAAGCGCCTGCTCCGCTACCTCGCCAACGCGGGCCGCAGCGGCGCCGCGTGTCTGTTGCTTTGCACCACCACGATCTCGGCCGGAACCGACTATGCGAACGCCTCTGACTGGCGACTGGCTCTGGACGCGGGAGGCGTAAAGCAGTTCGAGACCTCGCTGGACAAAGGCGGAGACTTCGACATCGATCGCTACTTTCTCCGATTTGGCGCCACTAGAAACGTCGGAAAGGTCTGGAATGCGGGGATTTCATTGGGATACGGAGAAAACCGCTACGGTTTTTCCGGCGGCTCGGGATTCGGCGGCGCCGATCCCTGGAGTCGAATCCAGGTGCTTCGGGTGGGTATTCCGATACGCTACCGCACAGAAAACAACTGGTCCTTCTTCGGGATACCGTCTCTGCGCTACTCGGGAGAGGAGGGGGCAAGCTGGTCCGACAGCCGGCAATGGGGCCTGCTCGCGGCTGCCGCGTACCGGTTCGGCGACCGACTGACCATCGGGCCCGGTTTCGGTGTTTTTTCCGAGATCGAAGACAACACAGCCTTTTTTCCGATCTTGTTCATCGACTGGCAAATAACAGATACCATCGCCCTGACGACAGGCCGCGGCCTGGCTGCATCCCGCGGCCCTGGGCTCTCGCTCAACTGGACTCCGACGCATCGCTGGCGCTTCAGCCTGGAGGGGCGCTACGAAAAGACTCGCTTCCGTCTGGATGACGAAGGAATAGCTCCCGACGGGGTGGGTCAGGACCAGTCCATACCGGTCGCCCTGGCTGCTACCTACACGGCGATCCCCGATGTGGAACTGAGCTTGCTGGGCGGCATGGAGTTTGCCGGTAAGCTGCGACTCGAAGATTCCACAGGCGACCGATTGGCCGAGAGCGACTATGACGCCGCACCCTTTGCCGGCGCAGTGGTGAAGGTGAAGTTCTGACCCAACTCCTCTATTTGTTCGAACCCGATGGCAAAAACACCCGGCCGGCGTTCCTGTTCGAGTTGCCCCGCCTCGAACTCCACAAGCAGGCGTTCGAACGGCTCACCCGAGGCGCGATCCGAGACGGCGTCGACCCGGTTGCTAGTAACCTGAAAACGCGGATCGAGGCAGCAGTACGATCAGCAGAAACCGCAAGAAAACAAAGAGACCAAATGAGAGGACCGTGCTATGGAGTTCGTTACCAATAAAGACGCTGGACTGATTCCCTTCGTGCTATCTCAGATCCTTGATACCTGTGTCAACGGCATCACCCTATCGGATCCCGATCAAGAGGATAATCCGATCGTCTACGCCAACGAGGCGTTCGAAATAATTACCGGATACGACGCGGAGGAGATTATCGGCCGCAACTGTCGTTTTCTCCACGGGGACGATCGGAACCAAGAGGGTCTCGCAAAGGTGCGTTCCGCAATCCGCGACAGAAAATCAGTAACCGTAACGCTGCGCAACTATCGCAAGACCGGGGAACTATTCTACAACCAATTCACCATTCGTCCACTGTACGATCCAGAGGGAAATTTGATCTATTTCCTCGGGCTGCAATACGACGTCACAAACCAGTTGCAGGCCGAAGAGGAGTTGAAACGTCTCAACCAGCTACTCGGCGAAGGGGACTAGCGGCCTTACGCCGGGACACGGGATACCGATGAGCGGATGTGACGAACCGGTGCTGGGAAAGGCATTCAACGCTTCCACTGGAGACGGGAGTTCGAATCCCGATCTGCGCCAGCGCATCGAGGTATTGATGACGGAGCAGCCCTACGCCGTGCTCTGCACCCAGGGTGGCGGGCAACCATACGGTTCGCTCGTCGCGTTCGCCGCAAACGCGGAATTGAATGGGGTCGTATTCGCAACGCCCACTGCTACCCGCAAATACCGTCTGCTTTCCGAGTGCGCGCGGGTTGCTCTCGTGGTCGACAACAGGGCGGGTTATCCGGGCGACATCTCGCGTATTGACGCAGTAACTGCAACAGGCAAAGCGCTGGAGCTGAGCGCGGGCGAACTGGCGGAGGAATGGCGGGGAGTCCTCATCCATAAACATCCCTATATGCGCGAATTCATTTGCGCGCCGAGCACGGCGCTGTTTCGCATCGATATCCTTCGCTACTTACATGTCGTTCGGCTGCAGGAGGTGCACCAATGGGTTCCGCCGCCCCCTGCCCCTGGGTAGTTACCCTCGATCAGGCGCCCGAGATCGGAGAGCCACTGCTCGGCGGAAAGGCCTGGCGGCTCGTTCGCCTGCGGCAGTCGGGTTTTCGCGCTGCAAATGGCTTCTGCCTGACAACGGCAGCCTATCGGCAGTTTGTCGCGCACAACGCACTGCAACGTGTAATCGCTCTGGAACTCGGCCGCAAGCCGCTGGAAAGCATGCGCTGGGAGGAGCTTTGGGACGCTGCATTGCGCATTCGCTCGATGTTCCTAAAGGCAACCATTCCGTCTGCGCTGGTGGCGGCAATTGGCGACTACCACGACACCCTCGGACAAGAGAAAAATCTCGCAGTGCGATCGTCGGCTCCCGGGGAGGACTCCGCACGCGCATCCTTCGCCGGTATCCACGAGTCCATTCTCGACGTTGCGGGATCTGATGATCTGCTGAACGCTGTGCGTGTCGTCTGGGCGTCGCTTTGGTCCGATGCGGCTCTGCTGTACCGCCGCGAACTGGGGCTCGATCCCCTCAAGAGCAGCATGGCGGTGCTGGTACAGGATATGGTCGAGGGAGAGGTCTCGGGTGTGGCCTTCGGTCGTGATCCGGTAGATCCCACCGGAGGCGGTGCCAGGTCGCTGCAGCCAGCTGGTGGATGGTCTTGTCGACCCGGATCGCTGGGCGCTGCGCCGCTCTACCGGCGAGGCTTCCAGGTACCAGCCCGGGCAGAGGCAGGCTTCCCCTCGCGCTGAACCCTTGTTACAGGAAGGCGATTTACGGACGATCTGGGTCGCTTTGCGCCGAATCGAGACCCTGTTTGGAGAGGCCGCGGATATGGAATGGACGCTTGGCCAGACGGAACTCACCATTTTGCAGGCACGGCCTATCTCTGCAATTGCCGAAGACGAGAACGAGACCCGACGCTGGTACTTGAGTTTGCGCCCAGCCGCGAAACGTTTGCAGGAACTCGCACGCCGCGTCTCCGAAACGCTAATTCCAGCACTAAAGGCCCTCGGACATCGTTTGGCGGCAGAGGATCTGGCGAATCTGACGGATAGCGCTCTGGCGGACGCGCTCGATGAGCGGTTCGCGGCAATCGAGCACTGGCGAACGGTTTACTGGGACGAGTTCATCCCCTTCGCGCACGGCGTACGCCAGCTCGCGCTTTATTACAACGACCGAGTTCGACCTGATGATCCCTACGAGTTCGTTGGTCTGTTACGCGGCGAGAATCTGCTCGCAACACAACGCAACCAACGGATGGAGATGCTTGCCAGCCTCT
>JAHEIA010000404.1 GCA_024639625.1 Chromatiales bacterium | reverse complement strand
TGAGATGAATCGGGACACCGATGCGTTGTTGCTGCAGCAGTCTCGAGTGGCAACCGATCTGCAGGACGGTCTCCTGCGCACCCGTATGGTGCCTTTTTCGCAGATCGCCCCGCGCCTACATCGACTCGTAAGACAGACCTGCCGCACGCTCGACAAGAAGGCGGAGCTGCGCGTTTACGGGGCGGATCAGGAAGTGGACCGGAACATCCTGGAGCGTATGGTTGCGCCTCTCGAGCATCTTCTGCGCAACGCTGTTTCGCACGGTATCGAGTCGCCCGAGGAGCGCCAGCGGCAAGGCAAACCGGCCACCGGGAAGGTTGCGATCTATCTTGGCCGCGAAGGCACGGATGTCGTGCTCAGTGTTTCCGATGACGGTGCCGGCGTCGACCTCACCGCGGTTCGTGCACGGGCGATCGAACGCGGACTGCTCGACCCAGCGGCGGTGGTTAGTGACGACGACATCCTGCATTTTGTGCTGGCGTCGGGTTTCAGTACCGCCACCGAACTGACGCAGATCTCCGGGCGGGGCGTTGGCCTGGACGTGGTAAATAGCGAGCTCAAGCAGCTGGGTGGTACGATGGATATTGGGTCCCAATCCGGTCAGGGGTCCAATTTCTTGATTCGCCTGCCGCTAACGCTGGCCATCAGCGAGGGGCTGCTGGCGCGGATCTCGGAAGAGGTTTACGCCATTCCCTACGCATCTATTGAGGCCGTGGTGCGCGTCGGTTCCAGTGAACTGGAAAAACTTTACGAACGCGACGCGGTGCTGGAATACGCAGGGCGGGAATATCAGCTGCGCTACCTAGGCGGCATTCTGGGAGCCGACGCTGCTTCTCTGCCGGAAGGCAGAAAGTGGTTCCCGGTGTTGCTGGTGCATTCCGGAGAGCACCGGATTGCGCTACAAGTAGACGAGGTTCTCGGCAACCGGCACATCGTTGTCAAGTCGGTGGGGCCGCAGCTTGCGGCAATCCGCTGGATCACGGGAGCCACCATCCTGGGGGACGGCCGCATCGCCCTTATTCTCGACCTCCCGGCCATGGTGCGTATGGAGGCGCTGAAACCAGTTGCTCCGAGCAAACCCACCGCCGAGGAAACCGAGGAGGGAGCGACCGTGATGGTGGTCGACGATTCGATTACGGTACGCAAGGTCACCAGTCGCTTGCTGCAACGCCACAACATGACGGTTTTGACGGCAAAAGATGGAATGGATGCGATTGCGCAAATGCAGGAAAGAATCCCGGACGTCATGCTGCTGGACATCGAGATGCCCCGGATGGATGGTTTCGAAGTGGTGCGACATATGCGCAACACCGAGGAGTTGAAGAACGTTCCTGTCATCATGATCACCTCGCGCACCGGGGAAAAGCACCGGCAGCGAGCCATGGACCTCGGGGTCAAACGCTATCTCGGCAAGCCGTACCAGGAAAGTGACCTGCTCGACAGTATCTACTCAGTTCTATACGAGACCCAGTCATGAGCACCAGCGACGAAAAAAATAATCCCGCGGTCCGTTGCGTATTGGTTCCTCTGGTCGGGGTACATTTGCTGCTCCCCAGTTCCTGCCTCGCCGAGATCGTGAATTACCAGCCGCCCCAACCGCAGAATGACGCCCCCGCCTGGCTGCAAGGTACCATCGACTGGAGAGGCGAGACCATCCCGCTGGTGGCGGTCGAGACGCTGCTTGGTCTTGAGCATCCGGTGCCCGGGCACCGGTCGCGTATCGCTGTCTGCAGCGGGTTGAGCACCGACAGTACCCTCGCCTACTATGGGATATTAGCCAACTCGGTGCCGCGGCAGGCGCGGATTACGGCAGAGAACATCGCCGCGATGGATCCGATGACCGAGAGTCCGCTGGCGAAACAGTGGGTTCAGGCGACCACGGAGCAGGCGGTGATTCCCGACCTGGACGGACTAGAAGCCGAGATACAACAGATCCTGGCCGCTTAGCCCCGCTTCGCCGGTCAGTTCCGGTAGTCGCCCCATAAGGTCTGCATCGCTGCGAGGGCGGCGAGGGAGGCCGTCTCAGTGCGCAGGATTCTCGGACCCAAACGGATCGGGCGGAATCCTGCGGCGATGATTTGTGTAAGTTCCTCCGAGTCGAATCCCCCTTCGGGTCCGACCAGCAGCCCGACCTCGGTCGTCGGCGGTGGAAGACCTCCGAGGCCGGTTTCTCCGCCGGGGGAGAGCACTAGGTTGAGCGAATCCTCCGGCATCCGTGCAAGCTGTCCAGAAAGCGCGCGCGGTTGCTCCAGGGTCGGAATCCGGCGCCGACCCGATTGCTCGCAGGCGCTGATCACGACCCTTTCCCAGTGTTCGTGACGTCGCACCAACTGATTCCCTTGCAAGCGGACCACGGTTCGGGAGCAGAATAAGGGAATGATGCGGTGGACCCCGAGCTCTACCGCCTTCTGCACCAGCCAATCCATGCGTTCTCGCTTTGCTACGCCTTGATAGAGGGTAAAGCGAATGGCCGGCTCCGCTTCGGCGGCGCCAGCGGCGAGGATACGCAATGCGAGCCGCGGTTTGCCGCAGCGGAGAATCTCGCTGCGGTAGTCCCTGCCGTCACCGTTGAACATGATTACTTGCATGCCCGGTTGCAGACGCAGCACCAAGGCTATGTGCCGCGCCGCATCCGCTTCAAGCTCGATCGGTTCGCCTGGCTGCAACGGTTGGTCGGTAAAGACGCGCGGGATGCGTGCGGAACGGGGCATCGTCTTTGCGCTAGCCCGCGGTTGTCCGCTTATCGACCTTTGAACAGGGATCCCAACACGCCGCGAATCAGTTGCCTGCCGATGGTATTGCCCATCGTGCGCGCCACACTCTTCGCCATGGTTTCAAGAATCCCTTGGCGGCTGCTCCGCCTTGCACCGCTGCTGCGAGGTCGCGGCATTTCGCCCCGGTACTCGCGCTCTTCCGATTGCCGCGTGCGCTCTTGCTCGGCCTGTTCGGCACGGGCCTTGAGTTTTTCGTATGCAGATTCTCGGTCGACGGTTTTTTCGTAACGGCCGTAGAGCGGACTGGACTTGAGGACGGTTTGGCGCTCTGCCTCGCTGATTGGCCCGATGCGTGATTCCGGGGGGCGGATCAAGGTGCGTTGCACAACGCCCGGTATCCCTTTCCCCCCGAGAGTGGAAACCAGGGCTTCACCGACCGAGAGTTCGGTGATGGCCTGCAGGGTATCCAGGTCCGGATTCGGGCGGAACGTCTCGGCAGCGGCGCGTATGGCACGTTGGTCCCGTACGGTAAAGGCGCGCAGCGCGTGCTGGATGCGGTTGCCAAGTTGACCGAGGACCGAGTCGGGGATGTCTGTGGGGTGCTGCGTTACGAAATAGACGCCCACGCCCTTGGAACGGATCAGGCGCACCACCTGTTCCACCTTCTCCACCAGGGCCCGCGGTGCGCGGTTGAACAGCAGGTGTGCCTCGTCGAAAAAGAATACCAGGCGCGGCTTGGGTTGATCGCCTACTTCCGGCAGCTCTTCGAACAGTTCAGCGAGCAACCACAAAAGAAAGGTCGCATAGGTTCGGGGGCGCTGGATCAGCTGATCCGCAGCCAGGATCCCG
>JAHEIA010000042.1 GCA_024639625.1 Chromatiales bacterium | reverse complement strand
CGCAGCGCCAGGTCATTGCGCACGCGGAAACGGTCTACGACGATCTCGATGGTATGTTTCTTGTGCAGTTCGAGTTCCGGCAGGGCATCCATTTCGTGAATCGCACCATCGATGCGGGCGCGGATGAAACCTTGTGCATGCATCTCCTGGAGCACCTTCTGGTGCTCCCCTTTGCGTTCGGAAACCACCGGCGCCAGCAGCATCAACCGGCTACCCTCAGGCAGGGCCAGCACTTGGTCGACCATTTGGCTCACGGTTTGCGCCTCGAGACTCCTAGCATGCGCCGGGCAGCGCGGGGTTCCCGCGCGCGCGAACAGCAGGCGCAGATAATCATAGATTTCGGTGACCGTGCCGACCGTCGAACGCGGGTTGTGCGAGGTGGTCTTCTGCTCGATGGAGATGGCCGGAGAAAGTCCTTCGATCAGGTCGACGTCCGGCTTTTCCATGACCGCAAGAAATTGACGCGCGTACGCGGACAGGGACTCCACGTAGCGGCGTTTCCCCTCCGCGAAGATCGTGTCAAACGCCAAAGACGATTTCCCCGAACCGGATAGTCCGGTGATGACGACCAGCCGATCCCGCGGGATATCGATATCGATGTTTTGCAGATTGTGCGTTCTTGCCCCGCGAATCTTAAGGGTTTGCATGTTCGTATCCGACCTTAAGCCAACCTGTTAATATACGCCCTCTTGTGGCTAGCGGGCAAAGTCAGAGCAGCGGTGGAAAGGCCAGGCGCAGCAGGCGGCAGAATGAACAGCGAAGAGCGGCGGGGGGTCTTCGGCCTGGCCGGGGTCTTCGCCGTGCGCATGTTGGGTTTGTTCTTGATCTTGCCGGTGTTTGCGCTCTATGCCGAGGGTCTTACGGACGTCACCCCATTGCTGGTCGGACTCGCAATCGGGGCGTACGGAATGACCCAGGCGCTGTTGCAGATCCCAGCCGGCTTGTTGTCCGATCGGATCGGCCGCAAGCCGGTCATCATCGGCGGTCTTCTTATCTTCGCGCTGGGCAGTGTGCTGGCGGCCATGGCCGACAGCATTTACGGAGTGATTGCCGGCCGAGCTCTGCAGGGTAGCGGTGCTGTGGCGGCGGCGGTTATGGCGCTGGCTGCGGATCTCACGCGGGAAAGTCAGCGCACCAAAGCCATGGCCTTCATCGGCGCGAGTATCGGAATTTCTTTCGCCTTGGCGCTGATGCTCGGTCCATTGTTGAATCGCTGGGTGGGTGTACCCGGTATCTTCTGGCTTACTGCGGGGCTCGCCTTGTTCAGTATTCTGATTGTCCTGTTCGTGATTCCGCACCCGGCGCACAGCCAGCCACACCGCGACGCGGAAGCTACCCCGGGGCAATTCGGGCTGGTGCTCAGCGATCCCCAGCTGCTGCGCCTCGATTTCGGTATCCTCACGCTGCACATGAGCTTGACCGCGATGTTCCTTGTGCTGCCGTTGATGTTGCGGGACCTCGGCCTGCGGGGCGATATCCAAGGCTGGGTTTATCTGCCCATCCTGCTGCTTTCCCTCCTCGGGATGGTTCCGCTGATCATCCTGGCGGAGCGCAAACGCAAGGCGAAGGAGGTCTTCGTGGCGGCGGTCGGAGCCCTTGTGCTGGTGCACCTTGGCCTGTCAGTCGACGTCACGTCGCTGTGGGCCTTGGTGTCGCTGGTCTTGGTGTTCTTCATAGCCTTCAATCTGTTGGAGGCACTTCTGCCGTCTCTGATCTCGCGCCGGGCGCCGGCCGATGCCAAGGGTACCGCCATGGGGGTCTATTCCAGTTCGCAGTTCCTCGGTGCTTTCCTCGGCGGTGTCGTTGGTGGCTGGATGCATCAGACCTTTGGTGTCGGCGGTGTGCTCGGATTTTCCGCCCTGGCCTGCGCACTGTGGTTCCTGGCCGCCCTGGGGATGCGCAGTCCCGGGACCTTGAGCAATCGGCTGTTGCATGTCGGCCCGCTATCGATCGAGGAAGCGACGCGCATCGGGCGGCGGCTGCGCAGCGTTCCCGGTGTTGTCGAGGCGGTGGTGGTGCCGGAGGACGCGACGGCCTACCTCAAGGTGGACAGAGACCGCCTGGACCTGCAGGCCCTGGATGAATTTTCCACCGCTAGCACGTAAACTACGGACTTTTCTCTGCGCCCGCCTGGCAGGGAGGGAGCAACCGAGGAGTGAGGGTTTTTTACCATGGCTAGAGGCGTGAACAAGGTGATTCTCATCGGCAACCTGGGGCGCGATCCCGAGGTCCGTCGCAGCCCGAGCGGAACCGGTGTCGCAAACGTGACGCTGGCGACCACGGACACTTGGCGCGACCGCGCCAGCGGCGAGATGCAGGAGCGGACCGAATGGCACCGGGTGGTGTTTTTCGGCAAGTTGGCGGACATCGTCGGCGAGTATCTGCGCAAGGGCTCCAAGGTGTATCTGGAAGGCCGGTTGCAGACCCGGAAGTGGCAGGATCAGAACGGGCAGGACCGCTATACGACAGAGATCGTGGCCAACGACATGCAGATGCTCGACAGCCGGGGGACTGGGGGGAGTACCGAGTTCGCGGGCGAGCGCTCGGCAGGGCAACAGCAGCCCGCGCAGGGGTTCGATGGCGGGCCGGACTCGGCCTCCGACCTAGACGACGACATCCCGTTCTGAGCAGACTGATGAAAACCATCCTGGTCACCGGAGGAGCCGGCTTTATCGGCGGCAACTTCATCCACTACCTGCTTTCGCTCGACGGCGTGCGGGCGGTCAATCTCGATGCACTGACCTACGCAGGGCATGCCGAAACTCTGGCCCCGCTGCAGGGCGATCCGCGCCACTGCTTCGTGCACGGCGATATCGGAGACCGGCGGTTGGTTCGCAGCTTGCTGGCGGAGCATCAGCCCGATGCAGTGGTGAACTTCGCAGCCGAGAGCCACGTCGACCGATCGATCGACGGCCCCGCGGAATTTATCAACACCAACGTGCTGGGTACCTTCAACCTGCTCGACTGCGCAAGGCAATACTGGGAGGAACTGGACACAACCCGGCGGGCGAAGTTTCGCTTTCTCCACGTCTCCACGGACGAGGTCTATGGCTCGCTGGGCCCGGAAGGGTTGTTCAGCGAGACCTCGCCCTACGCGCCGAATTCTCCCTACTCGGCCTCCAAAGCCGCCTCCGATCATCTGGTTCGCGCCTGGTTCCATACCTTCGGCCTGCCGGTGCTCACGACCAATTGCTCGAACAATTACGGCCCCTATCAGTTTCCCGAGAAGCTGATCCCGCTGTTCATTCAGAATGCCCTTGCCGGGAAACCTCTGCCCATCTACGGAGACGGAGCGAACGTGCGGGACTGGTTGTATGTGTTGGACCACTGTCGTGCCATCTGGTGCGTACTCGGAGGCGGCAGGCCGGGCGAGGTCTACAATGTGGGAGGCAACAGCGAGCGCACCAATCTACAGGTGGTCGATGTGCTCTGCGACACGCTGGACGAACTGTTGCCCGAATCGGTCCATCGCCCGCATGCCGGATTGAAGACCTTCGTCAAGGATCGCCCCGGCCATGATCGCCGGTACGCCATAGACGCAAGCAAATTGCACAAGGAACTGGGCTGGCAGCCGGTAGAAACTTTCGAGACCGGCCTCTACAAGACCGTGCAATGGTATCTGAGCAACCAGGATTGGTGCGCCGCGGTGCTTGCCGATAGCTATCAGGGGGAGCGCCTGGGACTGGGTAGCTAATCTATGCACGAGACTTCGACCAAAGGGATCATATTGGCGGGCGGATCTGGGACCCGCCTCTATCCGCTCACCCGCTCAATCAGCAAACAGCTGCTCCCTGTCTATGACAAGCCGATGATCTATTATCCCCTTGCGACGCTCATGATGGCGGGCATTCGGGATATCCTGATCATTACCACCCCGCACGACGAGCCTGCATTCCGCGGCCTGCTCGGCGGCGGCGAGCAATGGAACATCCGTTTGAGTTACGCGATTCAGCCTGAGCCGGGCGGATTGGCGCAGGCGTTTCTCATCGGCCGGGATTTTCTCGCCGGTGAGCCTTGCTGCCTGATCCTCGGCGACAATATCTTTTACGGCCACGGCTTGGTGGAGCAACTCCGCGCTGCGGCGGCGCAGCGCGTGGGCGCCACGGTCTTTGGCTACCGGGTAAAGGACCCTGAGCGCTACGGGGTCGCGGAATTCGATCAGGACGGCCGTGTAATCGGACTCGAAGAGAAGCCCTCACAGCCGAAATCGCACTACGCGATTACCGGTCTCTATTTCTATGACGGTCAAGTCGCGGAATTGGCCGCGGATCTGCAACCCTCGGCGCGCGGAGAACTCGAGATCACCGACCTAAATCGCCGCTACCTGGAGCAGGGGCAACTGCGCCTGGTGCGTCTGGGGCGCGGTGTTGCCTGGCTGGACACGGGGACCCACGAGTCCTTGATGATGGCCGGGGGCTTCATCGAGACCATCGAGAACCGCCAGGGCTTGAAGGTCTGCTGCCCCGAAGAGGTGGCCTATGGCAACGCATGGATCAGCTCGCAGGAGCTGCGTAGTCTTGCTGCTGATTTGAACAAGAATTCCTACGGTCAGTATCTGCTCGATCTGCTCGAACAGCGTAAAGGAAAATGAACGTCATCGAGACTGCGATCCCGGGTGTGCTGCTCATCGAACCCCAGGTGTTCGGCGATCAGCGAGGCTTTTTCATGGAAACCTGGCAGCAGAGCAGGTACATGGATGCGGGTATGCCCGAGCGATTCGTCCAGGACAATCTTGCCTATTCCGCTTGCGGGGTGCTGCGCGGGCTGCACATTCAGAATCCCTATGCGCAGGGTAAGCTGGTGCAGGTGCTGCAGGGGGAAGTGTACGATGTAGCGCTGGACGTGCGCCGTGGGTCACCCTACTTCGGGCGCTCGGTAGGCGTTCGGTTGTCGGCTGAGAACCGGCGCCAGTTCTATGTCCCGGAGGGTTTCGCGCACGGTTATTACGTGCTCAGCGAGGACGCCCTGTTCGTCTACAAGTGCACCGACCTGTATCATGCGGAGACCCAGTTCAGCGTACGCTGGGATGATCCGGACCTGGATATACCCTGGCCGTTGCTCGGCGCACCGAGTCTGGCGGAAAAGGACGCAGACGCCCCGCGGCTGGCGGACATTCCTGTCGAGCGTTTGCCCACCTTCGGCTGACCGAACCAGAAGCGAGATCCATGAGCCTATGCGTCCGACGATCCTCCTTGTAGGTAGCACCGGTCAGGTCGGCTGGGAGCTGCAGCGCACCCTTTCGAGTGTTGGCGAGGTCGTGGCTGCCTCCATCTGCGGCAGTTTCGGTCCCAAAATCGATCTCACCGATGCGGACAACGTTTCCCGTCTCTTCCGTCAGGTGGGACCGCAGATCGTGGTGAACGCCGCCGCCTACACGGCGGTGGACAAGGCGGAAACGGAAGAGGACGTCGCGCGCGCCATCAACGCAACCAGCGTCGGATTGCTGGGCGAACTGGCACGGGAGGCGCGGGCCGCGGTCATCCACTATTCGACGGACTTCGTGTTTTCCGGGAGTAGCCGCAAGCCGTACCGCGAACAGGACGAACCCGGCCCGCTCAGTGCATACGGTCGCACTAAGCTGGATGGGGAACACCTGCTGCTGGATTCGGGGGCGGCCGCAGTCATCTTTCGCACCAGTTGGGTCTATGGTATTCGCGGGCAGAATTTCCTCCTCACCATGCAGCGCCTGATGCGTGAGCGCGAGGAGGTCAACGTGGTCGACGATCAAGTGGGAAGCCCAACCTGGGCGCGCATGCTGGCGGAAGTGACGGCGCAGGTGCTGGCCCAGGCGGCAGTGGGCAAACTGGATCTCGGCGAGGTGCGGGGCGTCTATCATCTTACCGCCGAAGGCCAGACGAGTTGGTACGGTTTCGCGCGCGCCATTCGGGATGCCGCTGGAGCGACCTGTCGTTTGAAACCTATTACCACTAGCGAGTATCCGGCGCCGGCGAAACGTCCGGCCTACTCGGTTTTGGATAATTCGCGTTTTGAAGCCACCTTTGGCCTGGCGTTGCCGGATTGGAGGCAGTCGCTACTGCATTGTTTGCAGGATCAACCGGCGGGGTAGCCGCTCGGAGCGCGAGCGCTCTGTTTGGCGAATGCGCCGGTCAGTCGAGCGCGTTGCCACGCTGCACGTCGGCGAGGATCGATCGAACGTCGCTCTCCCAGCGGGCGAACCGGGTGACGAGCTCGGGGGCGGTGAATCGAAGACTAAGAAACGAAGGGTTCATCGCCACCACTAGGGTCTCCCCGTTTTCCGCGAAGATGGAGAAATTTAGCGGAAGCAGCGGGATCAGCTCCTTGTGTTCCCTGGTGAGCAGACGGATCTCCTGCGGATTGCCGTAGAAAACCACCCGGTATCGATCGCTCGGGTAACCTGCCTGGGTGAGGCCGATGTCCACCCGCTGGACGCGGGCCACCACGTATTCGTGGGCCTTGATCGACTCCTGCAACGTGAGCATCGCCTCGGGAAACTCCAGGGGCGAGCGGGCCATGAGCAGATTCTCGTCCGCCATCGATGGGGCCGGCAGCATCGCGCAAAACAGGACCAACGGCCAGAGCGGGAAGATGCGCGCGGCGCGAGTTACAGCGTCGCCTCGTCGACGATCTCCGCGTAGAGTTGATACATGGTTTCGCATGCGTCATCCAATTCCTGGTTATTGAACAGGGGGCTCAGCGCCTTCGGGTTGATGAACATGATTTCGACCCGCGCCTCCCTGGCGACGACCGTGATCCGGCAAGGGAGGAACATGCCGATCCGGGGATCGATCTGCAGGGCCCCGTAGAGCTGTTCGAAATTGCAGAAGTCGACGAATACGGTGTTGGGGTCTTCTTCGCCTTCCGCCACCAGGCCGTATTCCTGATGCTCCGCCCTGACCACCGCAAAGTTGCCGGCCCGGGCGGCATTGCGGACGTTCTCCACCGTTTGTTGCAGGTCGTAAGGGGAGTCCGCGCGGATCACCAAGGGCTCCGGGCTGCGCGCGGTCGAGCCGGGGGCGGTATCCCCAAAGCTACGCACGAAGCTGGTGATGTCATCGATCTGCGCGTCGCTCAGTTTGTGCCGGAACCCGGCCATCGGCGTAGCGGAACGCCCGTTCTGGATCGTGCGCTTGATCATGCGATCGCTTG
The DNA here is from genome assembly GCA_024639625.1 of Chromatiales bacterium. Lineage (GTDB taxonomy): Bacteria > Pseudomonadota > Gammaproteobacteria > Chromatiales > Chromatiaceae > JAHEIA01. Next base: position 4,403 of record JAHEIA010000042.1, on the reverse strand, counting down.
CCGCGGCCAGGAAGCCTGGATTGTTCAGCGCCGGGGGAATGATCGGCAGGCTCGCGGAACGGGAGAAAGCGACACCGGTTCCGGTGCCCCCTTGCCCGTGGTCTCCGTGGCACCCGGCGCAGTGCTGGGCGAACAGGGCCTGCCCTACACCCGGGTCGCCTTCGATTGGCGTCCGGTCGTCCTCCGGGCCCGCCAGCCCCGACCAGCCCCGGATGTGGCGCACGATCGCCTTCACCTGGGAGTTGCTCAGAACGGGGAACGCGGGCATGACGCGTCCGGGCCGGCCGCTGCGGATGGTTGCAGCAAGAAAGCGGTCGCTGATCGAAGAAAGGAAGGAATCAAGGGCCAGGGGTGTGCCGACGCCGCCGCGGCCTTCCGTCCCGTGGCACACTGCGCAGTGGCGGGCAAAGAGTTCGGCGCCGTCAGGCGCGGCCAGGCTCCCGGACGTGGGCAACAGCAGGAGGGCAAAGAGGCGGAGGAAACGCACGTACATGATTCCAATGCCAGCGCTAAGGTCGCGAAGCAGGCAATTAGAATATCATAATTCTCTTAAGCAGAAAATCCCGATTTCTGGTCATGCGGGTTGCGCACCACGGCGTTTGCGAAACAGCAGAGGCACGAGTTCTCGAAACTCGGTGACGAAATGGACCTTAATGCCCTTTCGGATATGCTCGGGTACTTCCTGGTACTCGCCCCGGTTGTCCTCGGGAAGCATGAGCTCACGAATCCCTGCGCGCCGGGCGGCGATCACCTTCTCCCGGATGCCGCCGACGGGGAAAACATGCCCGGTTAGCGTAAGCTCTCCGGTCATCGCCACCCGGCGGGCCAACTTTTCACCGCGGGCCAGGGACAGCAGCGCGCTGGCCATGGTTACCCCGGCGCTCGGACCGTCCTTTGGTGTAGCCCCCGCAGGTACGTGGAGGTGGAGGAAGGAATCGCGGAAAAACTCCGGGTCCGCACCGAACTCCCGCGCGTTCTCCATTACATAGCCCAGGGCGATCTCGGCAGATTCTCGCATCACGTCTCCGAGCTGTCCGGTGAGCTTGAAACCACGGCTGAACTCGTGCACCCGGATCGCCTCGATGCTCAAGGTGGCGCCCCCCATGGCGGTCCAGGCCAAACCCGTGACCACACCGGTTCCGCCGATCCTGCGCTCCTCCCGAAACAGGGGGGTCCCCAGATACTCGGGAAGTTCCTCGGCGCCGACGGAGATCGGCGTCGTCTTCCCATCGAGGATCTTCACTGCGGCCTTGCGGGCGATCGCACCGAGGCTCTTTTCCAGTCGGCGCACCCCCGCGTCCCGCGCGTAGCCGTCGATGATCGCCCGTAGCGCCCGATGGTCGAGGCGCAGCTGTTTCGGCTGCAGACCGGCCTGGGCCAGTTGCCGGGGCAGCAGGTATTTGCGTGCAATCTGCAGTTTTTCGCTAGCGATGTAGCCGGACAGCGAGGTCACTTCCATGCGGTCGAGCAGGGGGGGCGGGATGGTATCGAGTTGGTTTGCCGTAGCGATGAATAACACCTTCGACAGGTCGAAGCGAAGGTCGAGATAGTGGTCGAGGAAATCTTTGTTCTGTTCCGGATCCAGGACCTCGAGAAGCGCGGATGCGGGATCGCCATGATAGGAGGCGCCGATTTTGTCGATCTCGTCCAGCATGATCACCGGGTTGGCCGTGCCGACCTCTTTCAACGCCTGGACGAACTTTCCCGGCATGGCGCCGATGTAGGTGCGGCGATGACCCTTGATCTCGGCCTCATCCCGGATCCCACCCAGTGAGAAACGATAGAAGCGGCGCCCGAGGGCGTCGGCGATGGAGCGCCCGAGCGAGGTCTTGCCGACCCCGGGCGGGCCCACCAGGAGCAGGATCGAGCCGCTGACCTCCCCCTTGAGAATGCCTACCGCAAGAAACTCGAGAATCCGCTTCTTTACGTCGGCAAGCCCGAAATGTCCCTGGTCGAGAACCCGCCGCCCGCGTTTGAGGTCGAGCTTGTCCTTCGAGTGGCGTCCCCAGGGCAGCAGGCTCAGCCAATCCAGGTAGTTGCGGGTCACGGCGTACTCCGGCGACCCGGTCTCCAGGATCGCCAGCTTGTCGAGTTCCTCGTCGATGCGTTTTCGGGCTGCCTTCGGCGGTAGAAGATCCTGCAAGCGCTGGCGAAAGCGGTCGACGTCTGCGGTTCGGTCGTCCTTCGAGATACCCAGTTCCTGCTGAATGACCTTGAGCTGCTCGCGCAGAAAGAACTCCCGCTGCTGGGACTGCATCTTGTGCTCGACGACTTTGCGAATTTCCTGTTGGGCGCGCGCCATTTCCAGCTCGTTGTTGAGCAGAACCAGCACCTTTTCCATGCGTGGCAGCAACTCGACGCTCTCCAGGACGCCTTGCAGTTGAATCTTGTTCGAGGTGGTGAGGCTGGCCGCAAAGTCCGCCAAGTGAGACGGGTCATCCGGTCCGAAGCGGTCGAGGAACATGCGCAGTTCCTCGACGTACAGGGGATTCAGCGGAAGCAACTCCTTGATGGTGTTGATGATGGCCATGGCGTAGGCCTTGACTTCCTGGGTCTGGTCGGTCTCCGACTCAGGGAAGTAGCGCACCACCGCGCTGAACGGGGCCTTCTGCTTGACTGCCTTCTCGGTGCGAAAGCGCTGCAGGCATTCCACCAGCACCTGCAATTTGTCGTCCATCCGCTGGACGCGATGCACGCGGCCGACGGTGCCGACCGAGTTGAAGTCTCCGACCTCGGCGGTCTCCGCATACTCCGAACTTGCGAGCACGATGCCGATCAATTTGTGCTCGGTACGGTCGACCGCCTTGAACGTGGCGGTCCAGTGTTTCGCATCCATGAGCAAGGGGACCGCCTGCCCGGGGAAGAACGGCCGTGTGGTGACCGGAAGCAGGTGAATCAGGTTGGGCAGGACCTCGTTGGCCCTGACCAGTTGGGTTTCCGGTTGCATGCCGTGTTCGGCGGTTTCATCCATCGTCAATCCATCTCTCTGCGGTCCGGCTTCGCTATAGGTCGGGATCGATCGCTGGTTTTGCAAGCCGCGTTCGCCAGTCGAGCGAATTGCTCCACACTCAGGCTTTCGGCGCGCAAACTCGGGTCAATGCCGAGCTGCTGCATTTGTTCCGCCGAGAGCAGTCCGCGCAGCGTATTCCTTAGGGTCTTGCGGCGCTGGGCAAATGCCTGGCGGACCAGTTGCCCGAACAGGACGGGGTCGCCGACTGGGAATATGGGTTGCCGCAGCGGGCGCAGGCGGACGAAACTGGATTCGACCTTGGGCGGCGGACGGAAGGCCCCTGGCCCGACATCGAACAATCGCTGCACGTCGCAGGTGATCTGCAGCATGACGCTGAGTCGCCCGTAGTGCTTGTTGCCGGGGGTCGACACCATACGGTCCACTACCTCTCTCTGGAGCATGAAATGCATGTCCTCGATGCACCACGACTGCTCCAGCAGATGGAACAGCAATGGAGTCGACACGTTGTAGGGTAGGTTGCCGACGATGCGCAGGCGCTCGCCTGGCTTGGTGAGGCGGCAGAACTCAAACTTCAGGGCGTCGGCGTTATGCAGCCGCAGGCGTCCGAGATCTGCGCAGATGCCCGGCAAAGCCGCAACCAGGTCGCGATCTAGTTCTACCGCGTCCAGGGATTCGACAAGCCGCAGCAACTCCCGGGTGATCGCCCCCTGGCCCGGGCCGATCTCCACGATGCGCTCCTGCGGTTGCGGGGCGATCGCTGCCAGGATGTGCTGGACCACGCCGGGATCGTGGAGGAAATTCTGGCCAAACCGTTTGCGTGGTCGGTGTTGCATCTTTGGGTCCCGGGTGGGCGCGATCAGGGGCAGCAGGAAGAAACGTGGTACGCTTGCTAGTGCAGGCATCGGTTGCTGTTACAACCAGGTTTGTATCATGGCTGGCCGAGCAATGGGAGGAAAACGAAGGTCATGCTGTTGTTCATTCGCGGTTTGCCGCGAGGAACCTCCCGCAGCGAGCTGATCCGGGTCGTGCAGGCGGCGGTGCGCGTCAGGTTCCCGCTGCCGTTTCGCTGCAAGAGAAGGGTCGCACGCTGCGAGATTCTGCAGATCGTGGACAAGAGCGACGGCAGGATGGAGCGCCATGGCTTGGTCGACGTAGTCCCCGAAAGGGCGGCGCGGCTCGCGCTGAAACGGCTCAACCATTCGCGCATTCGCGGCAAGCTGGTGGAAGTTCACCTCTATCGCAAGCGCAGCTACCAGCGTGACCGGCGAATCCGGCGGTTCCAGGACTACGCCCTCGAAGGCGAACGGCGCGTCAAGGACCGTAGGCGTTCCAACGTGGTGATTGCCCGGGAAGAGGCCCCCCGGGTGGTTGGCCTGACGGGCTTCGATCGTCTGCACGAAAAGCCCTGAGTGTCGCATTTCGCGCGCGGCCG
>JAHEIA010000403.1 GCA_024639625.1 Chromatiales bacterium | reverse complement strand
CCACGGAGCCGGTTAGCTGCGGCGCCAGGTGAACCAGCCTCCTCCCTGGAGCGCGAGCGGATCGCTTCCCGGCGCTCGTGCACCGCAATGGTGAGCAGCGCGCAGGGGCTTGAGGATCGGCGTGCCCTGTTCAGGACGGTACGAAGGCCTTGCGCAACCGGTTGCGGCCCAGCATGATGCGCAACATCGAGTTCAGGGTCTCCTCGTCATTGTCAAATCCGCCATGGGTCTTGCTCGCGCTGGCCAGGCGCAGGCGAGGGCCACCCCGCGAATAGATCAGCGCCCTCTCGGTCTCAAACACCGGCTCACCCATGCTTTGTCTCGCGACACTGCCTGGTATCCAGAACTTGTTCATGCCGGCGAGCGGTTGCGACCTGCTGGTCTCGAACGCCTCGGATACCAGATACAACAGACTCTTGCGATACAGCGGCCCTACCTTGTCCTGCCGCTCCGTCTGATCCGTGAGATTGAACACCGTCAGGCGCTCGATCCCCCGCCCGAGGAAGGCCAGCAGATTGCTCTCGAACAGAGCCATGCTGCACGCCGGAGCAAATAGGGTCAGGCTCTTGATCGGTAGCCCAAGCCTGATCAACAAGGGCACTAGGTGTCCGTGAAAGATGCTCCCTGCGCTGTGCCCGACCAGATGCAACTCCACGGATCCCCGCCGTTCCACGTAACGGGCAATCCGCTGCGCAACGTAACGCGCCCCCCCGCCCCGGTCACGGCTCGCGCTTTCGGCATTCTGCTTCATCTGCCCCCACACCGGCCGCCCGATCGGCCGACTGCCCAATTCGATCGCTTCATCCAGCAGGTCGACCAGGCTCGTGCGCTCTTCAGCGGACCAACTGTGCAGCGGACCCCGGCGAAAGGCATCCTGCACGATTCCTGCCATCGTCTCCGCGAAACCGGTCTGCCACATGAAATGCAGGGGGTAGACCCGATTGGCGACGAAGTAGGGCAAAAGGCTGGCGATGCGCGATGCGGAGGCCTTTTCGTTGTTGAGGCCGCCATGGGCGTAGAGCGACAGCCTGCGTCCCGATCCCCATTGGGCGGTCCGGCGGGTGAACTCCCGTTCGATCACGTTCTGCACCTCGCGCCGGCTGCTGGAGTACAGTCCGCTTTCGGAGAACCGGCCATCGTTTCCCAGATTCACGAAATGAGGCCGAATCTCCGCAAGCACGACTTCCTGATGCGGGAGATAATCGAAATAGCTTGCTCGACCGCTGCCGCCCTCACCGGTTAGCGTCGAGCTGCGGGTGGGCACGCCGAGGCGAGCGACCCAGCAATCCAGACCATTGCGCAGCCAATCGTCATAGCTGAGATGGCAGAAACCGTTGAGCCCCCAGTACCCGCCCCAGGAATTTTGTACCCAGAATCCATCGCAATCGTAGCCTACGATGGCGAAGGCATGGGCCCCGATGATTTTTTCGTCGAGCGGAATCCTGCCGTCCCCCTGGCCCGCTCGATTCCATCCGCGATGGACTTGGGCGCTCGCATAGAGGATTCCCACCTCGGTGAGCGCGCTGTGCATATGCTCCAGGTGATGGTGGCGTACACGGAAATAATTACCCAGCGGGCGCCCAAGCGCGTCATGTTGGGCCTTCGGTGTCAGGCTACCCGGACGGTTGGTACGATAGGGCCAAAATTCTTCGAGACAGACCCCGTGCTTATGCCACCCCTTCATGGCGCCGCGGATGCTGGACCCGCTATAGTCCTCCCCTTCCCACTCGTCGTAGCGTTGCGCCATCTCAAAGAGCATGCGAGCGCTCACCGTCTGCGCCGGGCGGCGCGACACGTCGCTGTGATTGGCGAACAGGTAATTCACCACCGCGGCGAGCCCGAACCCGGTGCAGGCCCCCTCCTGCCCCTGGTGCAGCAGGAAGGGGACCCGTTGCCGGTTGTCGACGGCGAGCGGGAGCTCGCGCAGGCTTCCCTCGTAATACAGGTCCCGGAGATCGAGCGGGTCCTTCTTTACACCCTGGTAGAGCGGATCCTGTTGCGCCGCGGAGCCTTGGTCGATGCGCCTTGTGGATTTCTTTTTTGGATTTCCCATAGTCTCTCCCGCGTTAGCTTCCTTAGCGCCTGTCCATCAGGCAGCGGGTTACCGCGACAGCGGCTATTTCCCGCCGCGCGTGCAGTGCAGCCCGTCTCGACGAGCAGATCTGCAAGGTCGCGCAGGATACCCGACAACTGCTCCACTCGAGTTCCAAGTGTAGCCAGGATTCGAGGCCACGCCCGCCTTTGCCAGGCAGCCTCTAGTTCGGCGCAGGAGATGCTACCGACTCACGAGAAGACCTACTATCCCGAACCCCATGTGGCTTTGCCAGGGTTCGGGTTAGCAAGCTTCCGCCAGCCTGCGCGTCATGTGCAGGCGGACCGCAGCCTCTTCGGTAATCCGGTGGAACAGATGGTGCGGACTGGTCGCCTGTTCGATGCATGCCTCGAGGTCGTCGCGCACCTCTACGTAGAGAGTGATCAGGCGGCGGTCGAACCGATGCACAGCGGCTAACAACGGGTCCTTGGTGTAGCGCTGCAGAATGGTTTCCGGACCATCCCGGTAGAAATCACCGAGAGCAATGTGCACTGCGGAGAACAGCGTCACCCATCCATTGAACCAGAACATCAGATCGGTATCGAAGTCTTCACCTTCATTCGGTCCGTCGCGCAAAAACCGATGCACCAGATCCCTTTCCCGTACCGCCTCCCCCTCTTCCAGCAGGCTTGCCCGACCGTAGCCATCGATGGTCGAGCTGGTGAGCAAGATCGGCCGATCCGGATAGCGGGCGAGGACGAAGCTGGCATCCTTCAATACCGGGCCGACGCGCACCGGGTTCAGCGGATCCCGCTTGTGGCGCGGGGAAGGCCCGGTCGCCAGGATGCGCACCTGATGTCGGCGCCGGCCCAATTCTTTCACCAGGCGCCCGAACACTCCCCGCTGGAACAGCTCCATGGAAAAGTTCAGCGTGTTCTGCTTGTGCACCAGACAGAGCTGGATCTCCGGGTGCCTCGGCGCGCATTCGACGATGTTCGCGATCTTTGCAACGGGTATGCGCTCTTTCAGCCGGCCGCTCGCATCCAGCAAGATCTCCTGGTGGAACTCGTCGAAGCTGATCTGCAATAGTACGCGGGCCTCAGGCCAGCCGGCGGGCCGCCGGTGCACCGCCTCCGCCATCCTGCGGAGCGTGCTCTCGGTCGTCTCCCGTTCACTCGCGAAATCGCCGTTCAGCAGGATGGCGAAGGTTCGAACGTCGCGCATGCTCCCGATGGCCCGATAAAATGAATCCAGTTTGCGGGTCAGATCCCCACCGGTGAACAAGACGCTATCCGTATGTCGATTCACCCACTGAAACAATGCTTCCGGATCCCGCGTATGCGCCATTGGCGGCCGCCAGATGAACATGCAATGGCGGCACGTCTGCGGGCACCCCATGGCCGGCACCACACCAAGCTTTGGGAAACGTTCGACCACTTCGCCGGCGCCGGGCAGCGCGTCGACGATCCTGAAACGCTCCTGATCGTCCGGCCCCAACATCTCGCCGTAGCGCAGCCTCTCCTGGCGGCCCAGATCCCGGTATGCGGCCGCCTCCGGCA
>JAHEIA010000402.1 GCA_024639625.1 Chromatiales bacterium | reverse complement strand
GTCGGTGTCACGGCAGCCCGGGTCTTTGCCGACTCACTGGTTGCGGCTCCGGCGGGGGTAGGACTGGCGATTGCCGCCATGCATCTGCTGCGTTGCATCCATCCCCCAGGGGGTGCGACCGCGCTCACCGCGGTGATCGGCGGTCCAGCGGTCGCTGATCTGGGGTACGGTTTTCTGTTGGTTCCAGTGCTGCTCAATGTCCTGGTGCTGCTGGCGGTGGCGGTACTGTTCAACTACCCGTTCGCCTGGCGACGCTACCCCGCGGCCCTGGTCGTGTCGCGCGGGGCGCAGGTGAGCAAGAGCGATCGGCGCAAGAGCACCGAAGCGATCGATCACGGGGACCTGGTCTACGCTCTGAGCGAGATCGATTCCTTCATCGATGTCTCGGAGCAAGACTTGCTGCGGATCTACGAGTTGGCGACCCGCCATGCTGCGGAGCGGGGTAGCCGGCCGGTGTCTGTGGTAGCCGGTGGCTGCTACAGCAACGGGCGCTTCGGCGAGGACTGGGCGGTGCGTGAGGTGTTGCTGGTGTCCGGGGACGCGCCCGCCACGCGCCGGGTGGAATTCCGGGTGCTCGCCGGAAACCGGCGAGGCTTCCGCGGCGAGGCGGGTTTTCAAGAGTTCTCCCGTTGGGCCGCCTACCCTGTGCAGCGAATCGAGAATTCCTGGCGACGGGTCGAAGGCGCCTAAGCCGGGGAGTGCGCAGCGGAGGTGGTTGTGCGGCGGGCCGATCTTGGGCCGTTGCGAGAGGGGGTTTGCTGCTAGACTGACCGAACTGAAATCCATCTTCATGCGCTGACTCGGCGCGGGTAGCAACCTGTGAGGCGTTTGCACTATCTGGCCTATGGCTCCAACCTTCATCCGCTGCGTCTCGCCGAGCGGGTGCCGTCCTGCAGTTTGCTGGCGTCGCTGCGTATCCTCGGTCACCGGCTCGCCTTTCACAAGCGCGGGCAGGACGGTTCGGGAAAATGTAATCTGCTACCCGATCCCGATCCGGCAGGTTTCGTGATCGCCGCCCTGTACAGCATGGACGCGGAGGAAAAGCCGCTGCTCGATCGAGTGGAGGGCCTCGACCGCGGTTATCACCAGGATTCGCTCCAGGTCGGCTGCGCTGGCAGGAAATATTCCTGTTTCCTTTATCGCGCCCAGCCGAGCCACATCGAACCCTCCCTGCAACCCTACCCGTGGTACAAGGAACTGGTCGCCTTGGGTGCGGAGTATCTCGGGGCGCCAGGATCCTACATAGCGCGGATTCGCCGGATGCGCTGCGTGGAAGACCGCAACGCTGCCACCCGGAGCGGTAACGAGGTCCGGGTCCGGCGGCTGCAGCGGGCCAATCTCGAGCGCAAGCGGTTCCCGAATAGCGAACCGGAGCCTTGTCTCGTCCTCGGGTCCGGGGCGAAAATCCGCTTTCCCAACTGAAACGGAGATGTGGCGATGCGACGCCTTTCGATCCTGATGTTTCTGCTGCTTTCCTGTCCCGCGCTCGCCGGGTCGCCGGCGGTCTACGTGAAGACCGTGGAGATGGATCTCGACGCGGCCTACCAGTCGGTCTACGGGGCCCTGGAGGAGAACCGCTTCTGGGTGGTGTTCGAGGCGGATATGGGGGAGCGCATGGCGGGCTTCAAAGACCGCTGGGGCGAAGACTACAATCGCAGCCGGCTCGATGGCGTGAAGAGCATGGTGTTCTGCCACATCTGGTGGACCAACCAGATCGCGAATGCGGACCCGGACCTGTTGGCCCTATGCCCGTTGCATATCAGTCTCTACGCCAAAGCAGGCACCACCTCGATCGTGATGCTGCGCCCCTCGGTGATCGCCGAGGGCAGTCCGGGCCAGGCCAAGGCCGCCGAGTTGGAGAAGGAACTGGTCGGCATTATCGAGGCGGCGGTGAAATAGCTTTCTGCGGCGATCGCCCACGTGTGCGCCCCTGCAGTTCAGGCGCTCGGCACCGCGCGCCGGCGACCCGCCAGGCGGAACCGATGCACGGCTCAGCGCAAGCGGTATTTTCTGAGTTTGCGGTAGAGGGTGCGCACGCTGATGCCGAGGGCATCCGCTACGCGGCAGCGGTTGCCGCCATATTCCCTCAGCAGACGGGCGATATGTTCCTCTTCCATCTCGGACAGTGCGCGCGGCCGCTTCTCGGAAGCCGGATCGGCATGTGGCGGCGCGCTTGCGTGCTTTGGTATACCCGTTGCGTTCGGGGAGGAAACGGTGCGCGGCGCCACCTGCTGCAGCTGGGGCAGATCGATCCGGCCGTCCGCGCTCACCGCCAGGGCAGCGTGCAGGAGGTTGCGCATCTCACGTACGTTACCGGGGAAATCCTGGGTTTGCAGCCAATCGAGCGCGCGTTCCGTAAAACCGTAATCGCGATGCCGCGCCCTTGCGACCCGTTCGATCAGGGCGTGCGCCAGCAAGGGGATGTCCTGGGTACGATGGCGCAGGGAGGGCAGGGCTACGGTCAGGCAGGCGACGCGGTAATAGAGGTCTTCCCGGAAGCGCCCTGCACCGACTTCGCTGAGGAGATCCCGATTGGTGGCGCACACGATGCGGACGTCCGCGAACAGGGTCTGAGTCCCGCCGACGCGGCGAAACTCTCCTGTTTCGAGCACTCGCAGCAGCTTCGCCTGCATGATCGGCGACAATTCCCCGATCTCGTCCAGAAACAGGGTGCCGCCCGCCGCCAGTTCGAACAGGCCGAGCTTCTTCCCTTGGCTGCCCGTGAAGGCCCCGCGCTCGTGGCCGAACACCTCGCTCTCGAACAAACTCTCGCTCAGCACGGTACAGTCGAGCGTCAGGAACGGGCCCTGGGAGCGCGGCGACTGCTGGTGCAGAAAGCTGGCTGCCAGTTCTTTCCCCGTGCCGGTTTCCCCTTGCAGCAGCACCGGGGCGTCGGAGCGCGCCGCGAGTAGCAAGTGTTCCATCATGGCGAGAAAGGACGGCGAGGTTCCGACCATCGAGACCCCGCTCTCGGCGACCGTTTGGTCTCCGTCGAGATCCTCGATGAGCTCTCCCACATAGGTTTTCCCTGCGCTGTCCAGCAACGGAAAGGCGGTCACGCGAACCCTGTGTTCTGTCCCGTCTCTGGTTTGGTGGACATGCAGACAGGAGTGGGTGCGCTCGGTCTCAAACACCTGGTGGTGCGGGCAGGCGTCTCCCAACTCGAAACAGGGTCGGGTATTGCCGTGACTCACCTCGAAGCAGCTGCGTCCGACGAGTTCGTTCGCCGGCATCCCGTTCGCCCTGGCGAAGGCCTGGTTCACGGCGGTGACCTTGAATGCTCGGTCGATAACAAGAAACGGCTGTTTGTGGGTGTCGAGCAGAGACTGCACGTCGAGCTTGGGAGAGCGGGGCATTATCATCTGGTGCCGCGAGCCGGACAAACGGAAGCGCTTTCAGCCCTGTTGAAAATCGTTCTGCATCATTGATAGACCTTTTCACCGCAGCGTGGACTTCTGCGGCTCCTGCCACGACGTGTCGAACCCGGCGGTCGGTGATCTCGCGCCCGGCAACGGCGCTCAGCACGGCGCGCCGCATGTGGTGTCGAGCCAGGATTTCAACGGCGACGCTCCGAATCTCGGCGGACCGGTGGA
>JAHEIA010000041.1 GCA_024639625.1 Chromatiales bacterium | reverse complement strand
GGACCGAATATTGATAATACAAATATCTTATATTGATTCCCTGCGAATCCTTCATTGACATTACGCAACGATTTGTGATCCAGGTCGCAATATCGTTCATGTCCTTGATTTCCGACAGTCAGCGGCTTAGTTTGCCGTGCATCGACCGTTGGCGGTGGAGCTGTTCGGAGACCCCCATGCAACAATACCTCGGCCTCTTGCGTCACGTGCTGGAGCACGGCGCGGAGAAACACGACCGGACCGGCACTGGCACCCGGAGCGTCTTCGGCTATCAGATGCGCTTCGATCTGTCCCAGGGGTTCCCCTTGCTGACCACCAAGAGGCTGCACCTGCGCTCGATCATTCACGAGCTGCTGTGGTTTCTGCGGGGCGATACCAATCTCGCCTACCTGCATGAGCACGGAGTTACCATCTGGGACGAGTGGGCCGATGCGAAAGGCGATCTGGGTCCGATCTACGGCCATCAATGGAGATCTTGGGGCAAGCCGGGCGGTGGGGCGATCGACCAGATCAGCGAGGTTCTTCAGCAGATCCGAAACGACCCGGATTCCCGCCGCCTGATCGTCAGCGCCTGGAACCCCGGGGATCTGCCGCGCATGGCGCTGCCTCCGTGCCACTTGCTATTTCAGTTCTACGTGGCCCAGGGGCGGCTCTCCTGTCAGCTCTACCAGCGCAGTGCCGACGTGTTCCTCGGGGTGCCCTTCAACATTGCCTCTTACAGCCTTCTGCTTTTGATGGTGGCCCAGGTCAGCGACCTTGCGCCGGGGGATTTCGTGCACACCATGGGTGATGCGCACCTGTATTCAAATCATGTCGAGCAGGCCCATTTACAGCTTGCCCGCGAGCCCTACGGCCTGCCGAGAATGCGTCTGAATCCGGATATCCGGTCGCTGTTCGAGTTTCGATTCGCGGATTTCGAGCTGCTGGAATATCGAGCGCATCCGCACATCAAGGCGCCGGTGGCGGTGTGACCAGGGTTTCCCTGATTGCCGCGGTGGCGAGTAACGGCGTTATTGGCCGAGGGAACCGGCTGCCTTGGAAGCTGCCCGCGGATCTGCGCCATTTTCGCTCGCTTACTCTGGGAAAGCCGGTCATCATGGGCCGCAAGACTTTCGAGTCCCTCGGGCGCCCGCTCGCGGAGCGGCGTAATATAGTGGTCACCCGGCAGCCGTCGCGGCTCGCAGGCTGCGTGGTCGCCCATTCCTGCGGCGAGGCGTTGCGGCTCGCGGCGGCAGCACCAGAGGTGATGGTGATCGGCGGTGCCGACCTGTACGCGCAGTTTCTTCCGGCGGCCGAGCGCATGTACCTTACCCTGGTACACCAGCAGTTCGCGGGGGACGCCCGGTTTCCCGACTACGCGAGCACTGAGTGGCGCGAGGTCGCGCGCGAGGACCGTGCGGCAGACGAACAGAACCCGCATGACTTCAGCTTCGTTACCCTGGAGCGGATCGCGACACCCGGGTCGAGCCTTGAGCGCCCGCCGGACCCTATCGGCGGGCGCGAATGATGCGACCGTTACCGAAAACCTGACCGAGAGAGGACACAAGATGCACCGAGCGAAGACGAGACCGGGGCTTTCCACCGCGACCCTTTTCGGCTTCCTGCTGGTCGCAGGCGCTGCGCAGGCACACCATACGGAGACCCATTTCGAGGACCGCAGTACGCACCAAGTCGTCTACCAGTTCAACCAGGCAGATGTCGAGTACATGCGTCACGTGCTGTTCTCCGTCGGCGCGCTGCTGCGCAAGTACGGAGACGATATCGAGATCATCGTCGAGGCCTTCGGTCCGGGGATCCACATCCTGGGCAAGAAGCCGCTGCGGCCGGTACCCGAAGACGTCGCCGAACGGGTGCGCTCGCTGCAGCAATACGGCGTTGCTTTCCACGCCTGCGGCAATACCATGAAGTCCCTCGAGTGGACCGAAGACGACCTGCTCGAGTTCGCCAAGGTGGTGGAGAGCGGGGCGGACGATATGCTGCTGCTACAGGAGAAAGGCTTCGGCTATATCAGCTGGTAGCCGTTCGGTGGTTATTCCGCCGGCTGCCGGGCGCCGGGACAGGGCAGCTGGAGTGGCCGAAATTGCGTCCCCAGATGCAGCGCGGTGAGCTTTCCGCCCCAAAGACATCCGCTGTCCAAGGCCCATACGTTGTGTTCGGCGCGCAATCCGAGGGTGGACCAATGCCCGCAAAGGATCTTTGCCGGGCTGCTGGCGCGACCAGGAACCCGGAACCAGGGCAGGTAACCCTTTTTCTGCGTCCCCGGCGGTCCCTTGTACTTCAGTCCGAGTTTGCCGTTGGCAGTGCAGTAGCGCAGCCGGGTGAAACAGTTGGTGATGAAGCGCAGCCGCGGCAGGCCGTCGAGGGTGTCCGACCAGCGCCTAGGCTCGTCGCCGTACATGTGCAGACAGAACTCGTGGAAGTCGGCTCCGCGCAACACCGCTTCCACCTCCTTGGCCCGCTCGCGCGCGGTGGCCATGTCCCATTGCGGCGGCAGGCCGGCGTGCAGCATGTTGAGGTCTCGTTTGCGGCTGAAGTGCAGCAGGGGACGCCGGCGAAGCCAATCGATGAGTTCGTCCCGGTCCGGCGCTTGCAGGATGTCCCGCAGAGTGTCGTCGCGGAAGGGTTTCCGGTTGCCCTGGGAAAGTGCCAGCAGATGCAGGTCGTGATTGCCTAGGACGCACTTCGCGCGATTACCAAGCTGTCTGACGAAGCGCAGCACCTGCAGCGACTGGCGGCCCCGGTTCACCAGGTCGCCGACGAACCAGAGCTGGTCTCGTGTCGGCTCGAAACGGATCTGGTCGAGCAATCGCTGCAGCTCGTCGTAACAGCCTTGAACGTCGCCGATGGCATAGGTGGCCATGCTGCTTTGCTGTCCCAGTCGCGGCGCGGTGACGATCAGCCCGCAGCCAGGGCGTGCAGCTCGCGGTCGTGTCGCCGGGCGAGTAGCAGCAGTGCGCTGAGCGCGCCGAGCAAGGCGAGAAACATGTCCCACTGGGCGTCCCATTGATCTCCCTGGGTGCCGAGAAAAGCGGCGGAGGCCTCTTCGCTCAGCAGGGCCGTCCACCATTCCAGGAGTTCGTAAAAGGCGCTAAACGCCAAACAGACGCAAACGACAAGGAAGAAGAGCCACTTACCCGGTTCCAATGGGGAGCGGCGCAGCAGGATTTCCCGCGCCAGGATCGCGGGAACGAATCCCTGGACGAAGTGCCCGACACGGTCGTAATGATTGCGCGACAGCTCCCAGGTATCGCGTAACCAATTGAACAGCGGAACCTCGGCATAGGTGTAATACCCACCGACGATGAGAACGACACAGTGCAGCGCCAGCAGCCTGTAGAGCAGCGGTGTGAGGGGGAAGCTGCGGTAGCTCGCGACCCCGAGGGTCAGGCCGATGAAAACCGGAAGGGTCTCCAGAAACCAGGTCAGGCGATCCGCCTCGGGGCGGATGCCACTACCGACGAGCAGGACCGCGACAGCAAGTATCAGGTAGGTCGGTCCTTGTCGGGCCGGTCCGTGGAGTTGCGCACGCCGAGTAGACAAGTCAATGCAGCGCGCGCGGAAGGGAAAGTGAAAACGGCGGGATCTCCGCGTCGAAGTGGTCGCCGGCATCATCCACCATCTCGTAGCTACCATGCATGCTGCCAACCGGTGTCTCCAGCATGGTGCCGCTGGTGTACTGAAAACGCTCACCCGGGCGCAAATAGGGCTGCTGTCCGACGACGCCCTCGCCTCGTACTTCCTGCACCTTGCCGTTTGCGTCGGTGATGACCCAGTGCCGGTTCAGCAGGCGCGCGGGCGCGTCGCCCTGGTTGTGGATTGTTATGGTATAGGAAAAGACGAAGCGCCCGGACTCTGGCGCGGACTGGATTTCCAGGTAGCGGGATTGAACTTCGATGCTAATTTGCTTAGTGTCTCGCGATCTCATGGCCGACGGTTCCTAGAGTGTCGAACCCCCCTTTACGCATACCGGGGAACGATATCGGTATGGGGGCGTAAACGCAAACATCCAATTCCTCCGCGCCGACCCGGTATTGCAGGTGCTGCCCCCGTACCGGCGCGGAACCAGAACCCCGATTCGTGACCGAATTCAACACTTCGCCAAGCAGTTGCGGCGATAATTAACGCAAGATTCTCAACTAGGCGAAACCCATGCGCCGATCCGCATCACGACAACGCAGGCCCGACTTCTTGTTTGTCTTGGTGATCGTTACTGTCATAGCGTGGCTGAGCTCCCTTGCGGTGCAGGTCGGTGATGCGGAATTGTCCCGGCTTTTCGGCGGGGCCTCTTATTCGCAGGCGCTGTCGCCGGATCTAGAAACCAGCCCCTGGTTGGACTCCCCGTCCTTCCCTCTGCCCTAACCAGAAGCTGCCCTCCGAGCCAGTTCTAGCGCGGTGTCCAGCGCGGCTTGCAGGCTGCCGGTGCAGGCTCGCCCGGTACCCGCCAGGTCCAACGCGGTACCGTGATCCACCGAGGTGCGGATGATGGGCAGCCCCAGGGTGATGTTCACTGCGCAGCCAAAACCGAGATGCTTGAGCACCGGCAGCCCCTGGTCGTGGTACATGGCCAGTACAGCGTCTGCGCGGGCAAGGGTCGGCGGCAGGAAAACGGTGTCCGCCGGCAGAGGGCCTTCCAGACGCATCCCAGAGCGGCGGAGTTGTTCCAGGGCCGGTCCGATGATCTCGATCTCTTCGCGGCCGAGATGCCCCCCCTCCCCTGCGTGTGGATTGAGACCGCAAACCAGGATCCGTGGTTCGGGAATGCCGAAACGCAGGCGCAGATCATGTTCCAGGGTTTGCAGAACACGGGTCAGCAGTGGCGTAGAAAGGGCGCTGCTTACCGCCGCTAGCGGTAGATGGGTCGTAGCGAGGGCGACCCGTAATCCGGGTGCCGCGAGCAGCATGACCGGGAAGCTGTGGCACGCGTGTGCCAGAAACTCCGTGTGCCCGGAAAAGGCGATACCCGCATCGTTGATCACACCTTTATGTACGGGTCCTGTGACGAGCGCACCGAAGGAGCCTTCAAGGCACCCAGATACCGCGCGCCGCAGGGTTCGCACAACGTAGCGCGCGTTTGCCGGATCGAGGGTTCCGCAGGCGACCGGACTGTCGAGCCTTTCCGGCAGTATGCGGATGCGTCCGGGTCCCGCCGGTTCGGGCGCTCGGGATGCATCGAACTCCAGGAGCTCCAGCGGAAGCGCAAGAGCTCGCGCTCGTTGGCGCAGGAGTTCCGGGTCCGCAATCGCCACCAACTCCGCGCTCTGCGAGCGCTGGGCCAATTGGACGCAGATGTCCGGGCCTATCCCCGCGGGTTCGCCGGGGGTAAGGGCGATGCGCGGCGCGATCACGGACAATCACCTCACCTTCGATCAGCGTTTCGACTAGCGGTTCGAGGTTTCACCCGCGTTGCGGACTCAAGGCGTTTCTTGGTCGAGGCGGATCTCGACGTATGCCTCGTCGCGCAAGCGGCGCAGCCATAATTCGGTGGCTTCGCTCGACTTCCGTTCGCGTATGATCTCGCGCGCGCGGTTGCGCACGGCCTCCTCGGTATTATCGAAATCACGGCGGTCCATCACCTGGACGATATGCCAACCGAACTGGGTCCGGAAGGGGTCGCTGATATCCCCGAATGCCAACCCGTCCATCTGTTGCTCGAATCTTGGGGCCAAGTCGCCTGTGCTCACCCAGCCCAGGTCGCCGCCTTGGATGGCACTTCCCTGATCGTCCGAATGCGAGCGTGCAAGTGCGGCAAAATCTTCGCCGTTCTCGATCCGGGATTTCAATTGCCGCAGGCGGGTCTGGGCATCCTGATCGGAGGTGATCTCATTGGTCGCCACCAAGATATGGCGCACATGGGTTTGCTTGATGATTTGCCGGCTGGCACCTTGGTAGTCGGCGAGCTTGATGATGTGGAAACCGCTCGGGCTCTGGATGGGGTCGCTGATCTCGCCTTTTTCCATACCGGCTACGACATCAGTGAACAGGCTCGGTAGTTCGTTGGCTTTCCGCCAACCGAGGTCTCCGCCCTCCAATGCCTGGCGACCGTCGGAACTGGCGAGGGCGGTTTCCTGGAAATCCGCTCCCCCGCGCAGCCTCGCCACTAACTCCTGCGCCTTGCCGCGTGCCCGCTGGAGATCCTCCGTACTCGCTCCGTCGGGTGTCGTGACAAGAATATGGAAGAGGTGATAGTCCGTTCGTCCGCCCACGTTGCCGACTTCGCTGGCAAGGAGATTGTCGATCTCCTGGTCGCTTACCAGGATTCGATTACGCACCTCCTGGTTCTGCAGCCGGGAGATAATGATCTCTTTGCGCATCTGTTCGCGAAATTGGTTGAAACTGACGCCGTCGCGCTCCATCACCTCCCGCAGTTCGCCCAGGGTCAGGTTGTTCTGCTCGGCTATGCTGCCGATCGCCCGGGCGACGGTTTGCGCATCCACATCGATGCCTGCCCGCGCGGCCTCCTGAAGCTGTAGGCTGGTCGAAATCAGGCTTTCCAGCACTTGGCGCTGCACCACGTCGGATGGTGGCAGGTTTACCTCACCCTGCTTTTGCAGGTTACTCAGCACTTGCTCTTGCCGGGCGTCGAGTTCGGAGCGCATGATCACGTCGTCGTTCACGATCGCCACGATACGGTCGAGTTGCTCGGTCGCGTATCCCTCGTCGGAGCGCAGAACGCCGAGTTGCGTGATTGCGCAGCAGATGAGGAAACGCAGCCAGTAAGTGCGAATGTTCATAGGCAAAGCCGTCTGGCAGAATCAGTCGATGCGGTAACCGCGGATCCCGCGTTCCAGGAAGTCCTCGATGCCGCTGCCGATGTCCCCAAGGCCCTTGAGCTCCAGCTGCATCATGAACGTCGTGTTGGATCCGCTCGAGATGTCGGTGATGAAATGGCGTGCCAGGGCGCGCACCGCCCAGCAGCAACGCTCGTATTCTATCCCCAGGAAGCTGTCCATGGTTCTATCGTAGAACAAGGAATACTTCCAACGGCCGATCAGATGGATCCCGTTGGCGAACGGCCAGCGCACGGATACGTCGGTATCTTCGACCCGGGTGTTGGTGTCCGCCGCGACAACACCCCGGTTAAATCGATACCCCAGGTTGAAGATCTTTTGATCAGGCGTTCGATAATTCACGGAGGCCGAACCAACCTCGACCTGGCCGTCGCCCGTGGGATTCCAGAACAAGCTGAAGGCGGTGCTCCAGTTGCGGCTCAAGCGGGCGACGGTTTCCGCCGCAATGGTGGATCTGCTGTTGGTGGCTTCGGGTTGGTCCGGGAGTTGGACCCGGCGGTCGCGGAAATAGAATATCTCACCGATGCTGGCCCGCAACAACTCCTCTCCCTGGGCGTTATCCAGGGTTCGCGAGGTCAATGCTAACGTGATCTGGTTGGCGTCGCCGGCGCGATCGCGGCCAGTGAAACGGTTCTCGCGGAACAGGCTGGCAAAGCTAAAGTCGATATCGGTCGTATCGAATACCGGTAGATCATCCTGATTCTTGTACGGGGTGTAGAGGTAGAATAGGCGCGGTTCCAGTGTTTGCCGTGACGCACGGCCGAACCAGTCGATTCGCCGTTCGAAGGTCAGGCCGCCATCCAGGCTGAATGTGGGTATCGCAAGCGAGCGGTTGCTGGTCTGGTCCGGGGCCGGATCCACGAGGTCATAGTTGCGAAGCAGCACCGACGCCTTGGGTGTTACATAGCCGTAGCTGCGTCGCAGCGGAAGGCTGACCGCGGGTCGCAGCGCCAGGCGTTGGCCTCGCACCTTGTCCTTGTCCGGGTGGTTGAAGTAAACATACTCGCTGTCGAGGAGGTAACTCAGGCCCCAACGCTGATTCGGCTTCTGCCAGGTGGCCACCAGCTGCGGCATTCGACTGTATGGATAATCCACCCGCGCTAGGTTCGGGTCCACGGTCTGGAAATACTGCAGACGGCCGAGAAAGTTCCAATCGCCCCAGCTATAGCGCAGGTCGCCGTGGCGCTCGAGCTGTCTGCGACTCGTGACATTCAGGCTGTTTCCGAAATCCTCGAGATATACGTCGTCGGAGACGTAGTTGAATAGGATGTCGCTACTCAGTCTGGGTGCCAGAACCCCTTGGTTTCTGAACGAAAATGCGCCTCGGGTCTTGGGGTCTCCGGCGCCCGCCTTCTGGTCATTAGGAAGAATCTCCGCTCGCAGCTCGCCGCTGTGGCGCCGCGTCAGATAGCGTAGCTCGCCGCCGAGCATCAGGCCGCGATCGCTCATGTATCGCGGCTCCAGAATCGCATCGAGATTGGGGGCGATGTTGAAGTAATAGGGTATCGAAACATCAACTCCCGTGGTGTCGCTGGTGCCCACAGAGGGAACCAGAAACCCGGATTTGCGGCGACCGTCGATAGGGAAGCTGGCGTAGGGTAGGTAGGCCACCGGAACGCCTTTCAGGCGAAGTTTCGCGTGGCGCGCGGTGCCGGTTCCCGCCTGCTGGTCGATGGTCAGCTCTTCGGCATCGATGACCCATGCGTCGTCACCCGGGCGGCAGGTGGTGTAACTGATGTTGCGGAACCGGGAGTGGTCGCGTCCTTCTACAAACGCCGACTCCGCGCTCCCGCGCGCGTTGGCGTTGGTCAACCGGTATTCGGCTTGTTGCAGCTCCCCCTCACGTTGGTCGAGGTCGAAATGGGCTGCGGCCCCCGCAATGCGTAGGCCGGGCTGTTCAAAAAAGATGTTACCGCGAGCGTCCAGAAGATTGTTGCCGCGATCGTACTGGGCCCAGTCGGCCTCGACGTGCTCGGCACCCCGGTCAACCTCGACCCGCCCTTCGAGCACGGCTAGGTTCTGTTTGCGCCAGAGTTCTACCGCATCGGCACTAATGTGCACGAGCTGCCCCTCCTCACTCGGGTCTTTCGGGCCGCGAATCGCGAAGTCGTTCTTGCTCCTGGGCCCGCAATAGGACCAGGCTAGGCCGTCGTCGATGCGTGCTTTCGCCCGCTCGCTTGGGGGCAAAGCCGGCTCTAGCGGCGCGTCTGTTGTCGTTATCTGTACTTCCGGGCTCGCGCTGTGCTCGCCCATTTCGGCTTCCGGCTCCGTCGGCTCTGCCGCGGTTAGCGTCCCCTCGGCGGTTGCTTGTGGGCCAGCAGGCATTGTCCGGGTTTCCGGTGCGCTGGGCTCTGGGGTGGCGGGCGTCGCGTCTGCCGTCGGTTGCGCACCGGGGACGGCTGTTCGGGTTTCCGGCTGGCTCGGCTTCGGGGGGATAGGCGATGCTTTCGCCGCTGGCTGCATGCTGGGACGACTCGACGGGGTTTCGCTCGGCGCGCCGAGGCCGGAGCCCGCAGCAGGGGGTGCGCCCTCGCTTGGCCCTTGCTCCGCTGCGGTGGGGGGGCGATCCGCCGGCGAAGCCGCGCCGGGGGTCGCGTTGCTTGAAGCCGATGGAGCGAGCGGCCGCGGTGGCACCGCGTCTCCTGTGATATCGGTCTCGCTGTCTGGCGGCGCCGGGGTTTGCGGCTTGGCGGCCTTGTCCGCGCTGGGCGCGCTGACGCCGGTCTCGGTACAGAGCCAGCCGGTCTCTGCCGGATTCGGTCTGCAATCCCAGCCCGCAGCGTGGATCGTCGTCCCATGGGCCAGAACTAGGCTGATAACGACGTAGCTGAGAGTCCTGGGCTTGCCGGGCACGATTCGATCTCTGAGATTTGGTTTGCTGGTCTGCCGAATAGCGACGGCGCCTTAAAATGGCATAGAATCGCGTTCTCTTCAAATGAATCCTACGGAAAACGCTGGGGTGCTCAGTGGATCGGGAGGCGGATGGCGCATCGTATCGCATTGTTGGAGGAATGGCTGCGGCAAGGGCCGGGGCTTAACGATTTCGTGCTCGAACCGGCTTCCGGAGACGCCAGCTTTCGCAGCTATTTCCGGGTGCGCTGCGCAGACGCCAGCTTCATCGCCATGGACGCTCCGCCGGAGAATGAGGATTGCCGCCCGTTCGTGACACTCGCCCGGAGGTTCGGCGCAATGGGCTTGCATGTCCCGCGGGTGCTGGCCGAGGATCTGCGGCAAGGATTTTTGTTGCTCAGCGATCTTGGGAGCCAGCTCTATCAGGAACTGCTGACCGAAGCGAACGCCGACCGCATGTACGGCGACGCGCTTAGCGCGCTGATTGTGATTCAGGCCTGCGGCCCGACCGAAGGGCTGCCGGTGTACGATCACGCTTTGCTGATGCGCGAACTCGCGCTGTTTCGCGACTGGCTGGTGCGCCGCAGGCTGGGGATCGAGTTGGATGCAGCCGAGGAGGAGATCCTGAATCGGGCCTTCGAGGTATTGTGTGCCAACGCCCTGGAGCAGCCCCAGGTCTGTGTCCACCGCGATTTTCATTCGCGCAATCTGCTGCTCACCGAGCCGCCTTCGCCCGGGATCCTGGATTTCCAGGACGCGGTTGTCGGACCGGTCACCTACGATTTGGTTTCATTATTGCGCGATTGCTACCTAGACTGGCCACAGGCAAGGGTGCGGGACTGGGCGCAAGGGTATTTTCAACTCGCGGTGCAGTCCGGGATCCTTGGGACGGAGCATGAACCGAGCTTTCATCGCTGGTTCGACCGAATGGGGGTACAGCGGCATTTGAAGGCGAGCGGAATCTTCGCCCGGCTCGACGCGCGGGACGGCAAGTCGGGTTACTTGCGGGATATTCCGCGCACGCTGCGCTATGTGATCGACGTGAGTGGTCAGGATCCGCTGCTTGCGGCACTGGGGGAGTGGGTAGCCGAGCGCGTCCTACCAGCATTTCTCGATAGCAATCCTGCGCGCTAGGGGGATCTCCCGGCCGCATAACACACCACGAACGCTGCGGAGCAAACGAATTCAGCGGGTAGCGGCGTACGCGTGGACGGGCGTCGCGTTGCGCAGCATCCCACGCGCCATCTCCAACTCGGCCTCCAGCAGCCGACGGTAGTTCTCCGCATTGTCGAAGCCGACGATCGGCTCGCCTAACCGCCGGCCGTTCGCATCCAGCAATACAGCGGTCGGCACGGCAAAGACATCGTAGCGGCGCAGAAAAGTCCGGGCGCGGGTCCTGCTACCGTCGAAATCGAGGACCTTTCCCTGCGTATTCGTCCGGTACTCGCGAACCAGCGGTGCGCCGTCATTGGTAGCGGCCTCACGTAGCGGTTCCAGCACCTCGGATTTCAGGCGCGCGCAGTAGCCGCAATCCGCAGCGGTGAAAACCACAAGTACAGGGGCGCCTGAGCTGCGCGCGATCTCGGCCACCCTATGCCAGTCCCGAGTGGTTGAGGTCGACGGGTCTGCGGCGAATATTTCGGGGCAAGCGAGGAAAAGGAGAATTGCGAAGAATAGCCGGTACACGATGGACACCGCCGTTTCAGGGTTGCTTCGGCAGCCATCATTGTATCGTAAATTAGAATATTAAACTATTAAAATATTCCATGGATGTTCTTTTTTGCGACGGCTTTGCGTCTCGCGGCAGCGTCAATCTCCCCCCGCATTTGTACCCAGTTCGGCGCAATGTGTCGGAACAGGGACCCAGCAGCGGTCCGCTGGTGGAATCGCGCGGTTGGGTGAACAGGGTGGCCGGCGACTGCAGCGCAGGGAGAAATTACTTCTCGGAATGCCTGCGGTTCCGCCAATCGCCGCGAGCCGGGGGCCCTGGCAATG
>JAHEIA010000040.1:7900-11661 GCA_024639625.1 Chromatiales bacterium | reverse complement strand
AGCAGCTTGTCGGCCGCGATCTGGCAACGTTGCAGCGGATCCGGGTGCTGCACCCACTCGCGACTCATCTGCCAGCCGGTATCCATGTCGCGGTCCATTGCAGTAAAGAAATCCTCCGCCTGCTCAAGCAGCCCCGGCGGGACATTGAGGTCGAGCGATTGGTCGTCGACGATCACATTCAGTAACATGACAGCGCCCCTCCTTCCAGCCAACGGGCGCAATTGTAACAGACCCACGATCGAACTTGCCGCTGAGTGAGGCTTTGTCGGGGTTCGGGGCGGAAAGCAACAGTTTGACGGATAAGGATCGATCATGTTGTTAGAGATCCCAGGCGTACTGAATCCTGCCCAGTTGCAGAAGATCGAGCAGATCCTGAGCCAGGCCGATTTCGTCGACGGCAAGCTGACTGCCGGCATGGCGGCGGAGCGGGTCAAATATAATGAGGAGATGCAGCAGAGTCCGCAGCAGACGGATCTGTTGCATCGCATCATCATGAGCAGCCTTGGACACAACACCCGCTTTCACAGCGCGGTGCTGCCGCACCGGGTCGCGGACCTGATTTTCGCCCGCTACCGCCCGGGAATGACCTACGGCGACCATGTCGACGACCCGATCATGGGTGGTAGGGGCGGTCCCCGCTTCCGGACCGATGTTTCGATGACGATCTTCTTGCGCGATCCGGAGAGCTACGACGGGGGTGAGCTGGTGATTCGCACCAGCTTCGGAGACCGGCAGGTAAAGTTGCGGGCTGGGGACGCCGTGGTCTATCCGTCGTCGAGCGTTCACCATGTGGCCGAAGTCAGCCGCGGCGAGCGGCTGGTCGCACTTGCCTGGATTCAGAGCTACGTGCGTGATCCCGGGCGGCGCGAGTTGCTCTACGAGTTACATCAAGCGCGCGAGCACCTGTTGCGAGCCCAGCCCGCCGACGAACACACGCAATACGTGGACCGCAGCTATGTGAACCTGCTGCGCATGTGGTCGGAATTGTAGCGGGTCGGTAGGAGAAGACAGGGTGGCGCTTAGTCCGCAGCGCCGGACTCGCACTTCCTTGCGATGGTCTCGATGGACGGCGAAAAAAGGCAGTGCGCTGCACACTGCCTTCTCTGGATCCCGCTCAATAGCCGCCTTTGCGTGCCACGAAGGGCAGGCCCGCCACGCGGTTGCCTTGCTTGCTGGGCGCGTTCGGAAACAGCTTGTATAGATCCTTACTGCTGATCTTTCTGCCCCAGCGTTTGCTCATCTCTTTGAGAATTACCCGCTCCATGGGCTGATTGTTGCCGTTGTCGACGTACTCTTCCCGTAGATAGTTGATTACGTCCCAGTGGTCCTGGGTTAGTTCGATGCCCTCGGCTTGGGCCAAGGCCTTGGCAACCTCTTCGTCCCAGTCCGTATAGTTGACCAGGTTCCCATTGCCGTCAGTCTCGATGGTCTTGCCGTTTACTTCCAAAGCCATAGCTGTCTCCTCACTTCCGATTAAAACACCGAAATCCGCCGGATCGGCGGGGAGATTTTACGCAATTGGGGGGCGCTCAGCAAAACCCGTTGTTGCGCAGGGGCTTGACAACCGACCGGGGCGCCGAATCAGTCTTCTTGCTGCTTGTTTACCGGGTCTATGCCTTTGTGGGGTACGAATATGCCGCAGCCCATTTTGCGGTGGGAGCCCAGGCCGACCCGCTGCAGGCGCAACGAATCGTCGGCGTTGAGGTCTGCCAGAAGTAGGCTGCGGGTGCACACGGGCTGCTCGCCGGTCGCCAACAGGTTGGGTCTCCCGCACAGCGCCTTTTTTACCCGAATGCCCAAGGTATCGAGTTCCCGCGCCATGTTGGCAAGGAACTGCGCTTCGTCGTCGCCCGCCGCCGAGACTACATAGCGGGCGAAGATCGTGGTCAGTTTGCTCAGCGGGCGTGTGCTGCCCTCACCGACCGTCAGCGGATAGCCTCCAATGTCGAGCACTCGACCGGCGAGTTTCCGCGCATCGTCGACTCGTTCGACAGGGAGCCGCAGCAGGAGCTTGGTTCGGCGGGATAGCTGGAGTAGCTGTTCGCTGCCCTGGCTTGGGCGTTCCCAACCGTTCTGCGACGAAGCCACGTGGATTTGGTGCACCGCCACCCGTTCGTCATCGCGCATCCATGGCAGCGCCTGCTGCAGCGCCCGTGATAGGGCGTACCCGTGGTCCACCGGAATCTGCCGGCAGCGCAGCGTGAACGCCAGGTCGACGATATCGTCGGGGACCGGAACAACCGCCTTCGGTGCCTCTTCTTCCCAGAACTGCATATCAATTTACCGGTAAGCGATTTTGCAGTTGCTCGCGGTCGAACCACCAGTCATCTTGGACCAGCACATCGACCACGTTGCGCAGGCGCGGCAGGAACTTGTCCGGCTCTTTGAGTTCCAGCTTCTCGAGCCAGAGATCGAATTGCTCCTGGGTCTCGATCCCGCTGTGGCGTCGGGCTACCGCGCCCAATGATTGGCTGGCGAAGAACTTCAGGTTCTCCTTCTGCTGGCCGCTGGCCCGCAGATCGACGAGAAACAGGGCGGTGGTCGCTGCCACGGCCGCCCCGTCCGCGTCGTCCGGGGTCTCCTCTACGATGTGGTTGAGCAGCGTGACCGAGAGCTCCGGGTCTACAGGAAAGGTCACCGCCAACCATACCCCCTGTCCGAGAGCGCTCAGCGACCCTGGTTGTTCCGCCTGGAACAAGACGTCGCAGGCGTCGGCGGCCGATTCCCAATCCTGTTCCCGTAGGAAGGCGTCAAGTGCAGCGCGCCCCAGAGGCCAGGCGTCTGCTCCGCGATCGAGTCCCACCAAGGTGCGGCCGATCTGCAGTTGCAGGTCCGCGATCTCGGCTCTGCTCCCGCTCGGCGACACCTCTCGTAGTCGTTCCTCGAGGGCGGACAGGTGGGATTCCAGGGCTGCATCCTCAGCTACGGTGCGCAGCACCGAGTCCGCCGCCGTATCCCGTGGCTGCCATTTGCTGATATCGAAGTCTTTCATCCTTACTTTTAACCCATATATGCGCTGAATGCGGCTTCGAGACGGTCCTCCCAGTCGGGCGGCGTGTCGGGGTAGGGGGGCTTGACATCCATTCGGAAGAATCGTTCGCCGTCGCGCGCCCGCTCCCGGAGTGCCGGGAGAAGGTCATCGAACGACTCGAAATGCGGGTTTCGAATGATGATCTCGCTGAGTTTCAACATGCGGTAAGACCTACCATCGGCTTCTATAATCCCCGCCGGATGCGACCGGCTCGGTCGAGTGCAAATCCGATTATTAACAATCCGCGCGGCTGAGCAGCCGCTGTTGCTTGCCTGGCGCCTTGGCGAAAGGCGCATCGGTTCTGCGCTCGCTACCCTGCCCGCGGCCCGGCACTGGCGAGATATGTGGGACGATTGCGAAGAAAACAAGTGTCCGCCGACCCGCGTCGCCCGCGGTGCGGCCAGCTCCGAATTGGCGCAGCGGCGTTTATGCGGGCACCGGTCCGTCCTGGCCCAGACGAAGGCGCCGCTCAGCGCAGCTCCGTCCCCCCGCTGCTTCGGTTAGCCGGTTTGTCGCGGGCTCGAGCCGGCGAATCTGACCGCGGTTTGAATCGCCGATACGGAGCGAAGAGCGGTGCTGGATCGAGAGCGGGTGGCAACCTCCCGCCGTTAGGGGTCGCAGCGGGTAAGGGCGGGTAATAGCCCAGGGGTCGGCGGACCCACGAAGCGGGTCGGATGGGTGTGCGAGTCGCTGATTCGCACAAGTCCCCGGGCGTGGAGTCCGCCCGATG
>JAHEIA010000040.1:0-7890 GCA_024639625.1 Chromatiales bacterium | reverse complement strand
GGTGGCTGGGTCCGGTTACGGTCCGGCCTTGGATCCCGCACCCGGGGTCCGGTGCACCGACGCTGGGCCGTGAACGGGGTACTTCGTTGCCGCGGAGTGTAAGGCTTTTCGAATATTAGTATCCGTTGACGCTCCTATTAAAGCCACGTAGTATGTGCGGTTAACTTGACCGTGCGACGGCCGCGCCAGCTGCAATCCGAGCGATCGCTGTGTGAGGCGGTACAGGGTGGGCAACGATTTCTATCTATCCCATTTGGGATAGGCGGAAGGGAAGCTACCCCCCTTTGGTGGAATATCCCGCTCAGGGCGCCTTGGCTACCATGAGCGGCCGATGATAGCCGGGGTGGTGTCGGCGGGTTGAGTCCCGCCGGACGCCGTTAAGCAACCGGACGGGTATATCGAAAGTAGTTGACAGGATTGATAGAGGCATCCCCGGGTCGGACCCGGGGGCGAGCAAAAGGTTTTACATTCAACCTCAGGAGAACTAGCGCGATGGCAATCGAAAAGCACGATACTCCGATGCTTGACCAGCTGGAAGAAGGCCCTTGGCCGAGTTTTATTTCTGGATTCAAGCGGCTGCGTGACCAGCATCCGAACGAACGCATCAATGCGGTGGCCAACGATTTGTTGGGGCAGCTCGAGCATTCGTACGAGACCCGCAAGGGGTATTGGAAAGGCGGCACCGTCTCCGTATACGGCTACGGTGGAGGCATCATCCCGCGTTTTTCCGAGGTGGGGGACGCGTTCCCGGCCTCCAAAGAGTTTCACACGTTGCGCGTGCAGCCGCCCGCCGGCAACCATTACTCGACTAAGATGTTGCGCCAACTTGCCGACGATTGGGAGAAGTACGGTTCGGGCCTGGTAACCTTCCACGGCCAGACCGGGAATATCATGTTTATCGGCGCGGACACGAAGAGCACACAGCATTTCTTCGACGTCATCAACGACTACGGTTGGGACCTAGGCGGTGCCGGCCCCTGCGTGCGTACCGCCATGTCCTGCGTGGGTGCTGCGCGGTGCGAGATGTCCTGCACCAACGAGCAGAAGGCCCACCGCCTGCTGGTGAACAATTTTACCGACGACGTACACCGCCCGGCGCTGCCATACAAGTTCAAGTTCAAGGTGTCCGGTTGCCCGAATGACTGTCAGAACGCGGTTGAGCGCGCTGACATGGCGATCATCGGCACCTGGCGCGACGACATGAAGGTCGATCAGGCGGAGGTCAAGAATTACGTCCAGTCTAAGGGCCGCCAATACCTCATCGACAATGTCGTCACACGCTGTCCGACCAATGCCTTATCGTTGAAAGACGATGATACGCTCGAGGTCAACAACAAGGATTGCGTGCGCTGCATGCATTGCCTGAATGTGATGCCGAAGGCTCTGCATCCCGGAGACGACAAGGGCGTGACCATCCTCATCGGCGGCAAGCGCACCCTGAAGATTGGTGACCTGATGGGCACCGTGGTGGTCCCGTTCAAGAAGCTCGAAAGCGAAGAAGACTGGGAGTCCCTGGTCGAGATGGCCGAAGAGATCATCGACTTCTGGGCCGAGAATGCCCTGGAGCACGAGCGTTGCGGCGAGATGATCGAGCGCATCGGCCTGGTCAACTTCCTCGAAGGGATCGGGATCGAGCCCGAACCGAACATGGTCAACAGCCCGCGCCAGAGCTCCTACGTCCGCATGGACGAGTGGGACGACGCGGCCGAAGCCTGGTTCGAGCGGCAGGCCGAGGCCGCCAAGTAAGGCGTTGTCTGGGGTCTGAACACGGCCTGCCGGACGAGCGAAAGGGCCCGTCCGACAGGCTAGAGCATCCGGTATATTTGTTAGTGAATTGGAGGTAGCGATGGCGAAGCAAGAAATGCGCGAGCCGATCGAAACAGGGTGTCCCGATCCGTTTCAGTACATGCATCCTGTCATGCGGAAGAATTTCGGTCTGTGGAAGTATCACGAGCACCCGCGTCCAGGTGTGCTCCGGCACGTAGCCTATAGCGGCGACGAGATCTGGACGGTAAAGGTCGGCACGCAGCGAATCCTCGACGTCTACACGCTGCGCAAGCTCTGCGATATCGGCGATGAGTACGCCGACGGCTATGTGCATTTCACCCTGCGCAGCAACATCGAATACATGGTCTCTGACGGCTCCAGGGTCGAGCCGCTGATCAAGGCCGTGGAAGATGCCGGTTTCATTGTCGGCGGTACGCAGAATTCGGTCACCATGATCTCGCATACCCAGGGCTGGTTGCACTGCGACATTCCGGGCACCGACGCGTCCGGCGTGGTGAAGTCCATGATGGACGAGTTGATCGACGAGTTCAAAGAAGCCAATATGCCGAACCGGGTGCATATCACCACCTCTTGCTGCCAGATCAACTGCGGTGGCCAGGGTGATATCGCAATCAACGTCCAGCACACCAAGCCGCCGAAGATCAATCACGACCTGGTGGCGAACGTCTGCGAACGCCCCTCGGTAGTGGCCCGTTGTCCGGTGGCCGCAATCCGGCCCGCCCTGGTGAACGGCAAGCCGTCCCTTGAGGTCGACGAGAAGAAGTGCATCTGCTGCGGAGCCTGCTATCCTCCCTGTCCGCCCATGCAGATCAACGACGCCGAGCACTCCAAGCTGGCCATCTGGGTAGGCGGCAACCACTCCAACGCCCGCGGCAAGCCGACCTTTCAGAAGCTGGTCGCCGCCGGTATCCCGAACAATCCGCCGCGCTGGCCGGAAGCGACCGCCATCGTCAAGCGTATTCTGCAGGCCTACAAGGAAGGCGCCCGGGATTGGGAGCGCATCAACGAGTGGATCGAACGCATCGGTTGGCCGCGTTTCTTCGAGCAAGTCGAGTTGCCGTTCACCAAATATCATATCGACAACTGGCGTGGTGCTCGAGCGAGTCTGAACGCTTCGGCTCACATCCGCTTCTGATCGGGGTTGCGCAATGAAGTTTACGATTCAGGTCAACGAAGGCCCATACCAGCATCAGGCATCCGATTCCGCTTACTTTTTCACCAAGGCGGCGTTAGAGAAGGGACATGAGATTTTTCGCGTTTTCTTCTACCACGACGGGGTGAACAACGGGACCCGCCTGACCACGCCGCCGCAGGACGACCGCAACGTTGTCAACCGCTGGAGCGAATTGGCCGCCCAGCACGAGCTCGACATGGTGGTCTGTGTTGCTGCCGCTCAGCGGCGCGGCATCGTCGACGACGGTGAGGCGCAGCGCAACGGTAAGGACGCCACCAACATTGCTCCAGGCTTCCGCATCTCGGGTCTCGGGCAGCTGGTGGAAGGTGGTATTCAGAGCGACCGTTTGGTCGTATTCGGCGACTGATCGGGAGAAGGACTATGTCACAGGTCAAGAAGTTCATGTACGTGAACCGTAGGCCGCCTTACGGGACGATCTATGCTTGGGAGTCGCTGGAGGTGGTGCTAATTGGTGCCGCATTCGAGCAGGACGTCAGCCTGGCGTTCGTCGACGACGGTGTCTTCCAGTTGATCAAGGGCCAGGATACCAGCGGTATCGGGATGAAGAACTTCTCCCCTACCTACGCTGCGTTGGGTGACTACGACGTCACCAAGATCTATGTCGAAAAGGAATCGCTCGACGAGCGTGGTTTGTCGCTGGACGACTTGCAGCATCTCACCTACGAGGACGAGGACGAAGACTGGGCGGAGAAGGATTCGATCCAGTTGGTCAGCCGTGCCGAGCTCGCAACGATATTTGCCGGGCAAGACGTGCTCTTCAATTTCTGAGTAGGGGGTAAGGATAATGTCGATGTTGCATGTGGTGAACAAGTCCCCTTACGAACGCGATAGCCTGGATACTTGCATGGGCTATTACCAAGAAGGGGATGCTGTCCTGCTGATCGAGGATGGAGTTTACGGAGCGCTCGCGGGCGGGAAGGCTGTTTCGAAGCTGGCGGGAAAGGATGTCTCGGTTCTCGGCCCGGATATGGCGGCTCGTGGTATCAGCGAGGAAAAACTGGCGGACGGGGTGAAGGTGGTCGACTATGCAGGATTCGTTGACTTGACCGTTGCCAAAGACAAGGTGCAATCCTGGCTGTAAGTTCAAGAAACAATTCTGTATAGAGGAGACACTCCTATGCCTATCGAAGTAAACGGTAAGACCCTGGAAACCGACGAGGAAGGCTATCTGGCGAACATCAACGATTGGGAGCCGGGCGTAGCCGATGTGATGGCCAAGGAAGACGACCTTGAGCTCACTACGGAGCACTGGGACATCATCAATTTCCTGCGCGAATACTACGAAGAGTACCAGATCGCGCCGGCAGTGCGCGTGCTGACCAAGGCGGTCGGCAAGAAGCTGGGTAAAGACAAGGGAAACAGCAAGTATCTCTACGGTTTGTTCCCCTACGGCCCGGGTAAGCAGGCGTGCCGCTACGCGGGTCTGCCGAAGCCGACCGGCTGCGTCTGATCCAGGACGCTGATCCCGCCGCAAGGTGGCGCCGTGTCAGTGCGGCCCACCTGCGGCGACTAACACATCTACCGAGGACTGCGGGAACATGACAGTAGTCTTTGCGTTGCTGTTTTACGCGGCCAGTATCGTTTTCGTGGCTGGCCTTGGTTATCGGATCTACCGGTTCGCCAAGGCCCCGGCACCCCTCAAGATTCCCACGACTCCGGCTCCGGTTACCGAGGCGGGGGTCGTCTTACGCTTGTTTCGCGAAGTGGTGTTCTTTGAAAGCCTTTTCAAGGCCACCAAATGGACCTGGATCTTCTCCTGGGCCTTTCACATGGGGTTGTTCCTGGTTCTCGCGAGGCACTTACGCTATTTCACCGACCCGGTATGGACGCCGGTGGAACTTATCCAGTTCATCGGCAAATACGCCTCCATCGCGATGGTGGTGGGTCTTGCCGGGTTATGGGGACGTCGCTTTCTGGTGGACCGCGTGCGCTATATATCCGCTCCGTCGGACCACCTGATGTTGATCTTGCTCCTGCTGATCGGACTGAGCGGAATGACCATGACCTTCGTCGCGCATACCGACATCGTGTTGGTCAAGGCCTTTTTCCGTGGCCTGATGACTTTTCACTTGAACCCGTTGCCGGCGGACCCTTTCCTCATCATCCATCTTTTGCTGGTGGCGATTCTGATGATCGTGTTTCCGTTCAGTAAGCTGCTCCATGCCCCGGGGATCTTCTTCAGCCCAACGCGTAACCAGGTGGATAACCCGCGCGAGAAGCGGCACGTCGCGGCCTGGGCGCGTAAGCTGGAAGAGACCTGATTCAATCCGGTACGGCGAGCAGCCGACGAGGAAGATCCATGGCTAAGGCAGATTTCAAGGTTCCGGAGCTCCAAGAATTCATCGAGGTGCCCTTACTGGAAGAGGGGACGATGGCGCACAGCCACCCCTTCCACTCAAAACCGGACTTCCAGGAGCCCCTCGGGTATCCCGGAGAGTTGGTGGAGAACTGGGAGGAGAAGGCCATAGAAAAAATGGGGGACCTTCTCGGCAAATACCGCTCCTTCCAGGTGTTCCTGGACTCCTGCGTCAAGTGTGGTGCTTGCACGGACAAGTGCCATTACTACCTGAGCACCAAGGATCCGAAGAACATGCCGGTGGGCCGCCAGGACCTGCTGCGCAAGGTGTACCGCCGCTACTTCACGCTGCCGGGAAAATATTTCCCCAAGCTGGTCGGCGCGGTCGATCTGACGAAGGACGTGCTGGACGACTGGTACAGCTACTTTCACCAGTGCTCCCAATGCCGGCGCTGCTCCGTGTTCTGCCCGTACGGAATCGACACCGCGGAGATCTCCATGGCCGCGCGCGAGATCATGGACAGCATCGGGGTCGGTCAGAAGTACTGCAACGAGATCATCGCCAAGGTATACAAGATCGGCAACAATCTTGGCCTGCCGGGACCGGCGCTGGCGGATACGCTGGAAGGCCTAGAAGAGGACGTGTACGACGAAACCGGCGTCGAGGTGAAGTATCCGCTCGACCAGAAGGGCGCGGATATACTCGTGGTAACCCCCTCCGCGGATTTCTTCGCCGAACCCCATGTCGACGGCCTGATCGGTTACGGCAAGGTGTTCCACGAGGCTGGCGTCTCCTGGACCCTGAGCTCGAAGGCTTCCGAGGCAGCGAATTTTGGCATGTTCATCGGCAGCTATGAGAATATGCGTCGCATCTCCCTGCGGATTCGCGAAGCAGCGCTGGAACTGGGTGTCAAGCGGATCGTAATGGGCGAGTGCGGCCATGCTTGGCGGGTTGCCTACAGTTTCCTGAACACCCTGGCGGGTCCGTTCGATTTTCTCGATCCCAATTACCCGGTGCCCCAGCATATCCTGGAGTTCACCTATAACGAGATCCAGAAGGGCACCCTGAAGCTCGACAAGTCTGCGAACGACGACAAGGTTTTGACCTTCCACGATTCCTGCAACGTGGCTCGCGCCAGCCGCATGGGGCCCAAGCCCGGCGGGCAGTTCGAGATACCGCGGGCAGTAATCAAGGCGGTCTGCAACAACTTCGTGGATATGGATGCGGACACCATCCAGGAGAAGAGCTTCTGCTGTGGTGGTGGTGGTGGATTACTCACCGACGACCTTATGGAACTCCGGGTAAAAGGGGCTCAGCCCAGGGTAACCGCACTGAAGAATGCGATGGATGATAGCGGGGTGACCCATATGGCCGCCGTCTGCGCCATCTGCAAGAGCCAATTTACCAAGGTCCTGCCCTATTACGGGTTGGATATGGACCAAATCGTCAGCGTTCACCAGTTGGTGAGCGAGGCAATCATCCTGACCGGACAGAAAAGCGACGAGGATGAGGACGGCGAAGACGAGGATTAACCGGTGTTTCGCGCCGGGGCACGGCCGTTGCGAAACCACTATGAGCTTAGCGTGACGCTTGGGACCCACGCTCCGATTGAGCGCGGTCGTCGGCGACGGAAAATTACCTAGTTTTGAGGAGAGAAAGAATGGCGACTCCTAGCGACGAGATGAACACCAAACTGACTTGGCGTAGGTTCCAGGAGGGCGATAGTCAGTGGCCTTCCTTCGGCGAGAAGATCTTCGTCGAGGACACGTCTCACAAATGTCCGACGTACATCCACAAGACGCCGCCATGTCAGGGTAGCTGCCCTTCGGGCGAAGACATCCGCGGTTGGCTCGCGATCGTGCGTCAGCAGGAAAAGCCAGCGGAAGGGATCGAGTGGCAGGAATACGCGTTTCGTCGCTCGACCGACGCCAACCCGTTTCCATCGATGATGGGACGCGTCTGCCCGGCTCCATGCCAGGACGGGTGCAATCGCAACGAGGTGGAAGACTTCGTCGGCATCAACTCCGTGGAGCAGTTCATCGGCGATACCGCAATTGCCAAGGGGTACAAGTTCGAAGCCGGTCCGGAGACCGGGAAAAAGGTCGCCATCATCGGCGGCGGCCCGGCGGGTATGGCGGCTGCCTACCAGCTACGGCGCAAGGGACACGGCGCCACCATCTTCGACGACAACGCCGAGCTTGGCGGCATGATGCGCTACGGGATCCCCGGTTATCGTACCCCGCGTGACACCCTCGACGCGGAGATCCAGCGCATCCTCGACATGGGGGTCGAGACTCGCATGAAGACGCGGGTCGGAAGCGACGTCTCCATGGAAGACGTGGAAAAAGAATTCGACGCGGTTGTCTGGGCCCTCGGTTGCCAGAGCGGCCGCGGGTTGCCGGTGCCTGGTTGGGAAGGGACCCCGAACTGCGTCAGCGGCGTCGCTTTCCTCAAGGCGTTCAACGAAGGCCGCATGAAGGTCACCGCAGACAAGGTGGTGTGCGTCGGGGGTGGCGATACCTCGATCGACGTGGTGTCGGTCGCGCGCCGTCTCGGCCACATCGAGCATACCAATCCGGCGGAGCGCCCGGAGTCCGTAGTGCTGGACGG
>JAHEIA010000401.1 GCA_024639625.1 Chromatiales bacterium | reverse complement strand
CGCCGACTGCACCAAAAAAAAGAAAACCAGAATAGTGAAGACATCCATCAGGGGGACCAGATTGAGTTTCTGGTGCTCCCTGCTCCTCTCCTGGCTGCGCTGCAGGCGTCGGACAGAATGAAACACCTGGCTCATTCCAATTCCCGCCCCCGGGAGCTGGTGGCGGGCGTTTCCGCCAGCGAAATTCCCGGAAACAAGGCCTTTTTCTCCGGTGTCCTATCCCGCCCATACTGTTTCAACCGCATAGTGTCAATGACCTGTACTAGTTCGCCGTAGGGAATCTGCGGCTCCAGCAGTATGGTCGCCTGCGTGCTTTTTGGATGGCGTAGTTTCAGATCCATCATCAGCTCAGAGAGCGAAATCAGCTCGCTGCCACCCGTCCTCCGAATGCGCTGCGCCGTCTGCCGGCCTCGGTAGTGCACCTCGATAGCGTGCTCCCGCACCACTACCTTCAACTGCAGGGGGTCTTGCGAACCCGATTCGCCCACTTCATCCGATACGCCCTGCAGTTCCAGAATCGTGATGCGTGAAAAGAGGGCCGAAATAAGCAGAAAGGGGACAAGGATCACCATCAGACTAAGAAAGGCTGTGACATCAACATTGGATGCGGTGCGCCGATTCAGGAGTCGCCGATGAACTCTCACCTCGTACTCCTATCCATCTCAATTCCCGCACTTATCAGATTGGCCAGTCTCATCGTTGCCATCTCCAGGCTGTCGACTACCTGCGTGGTCTTGGTTTGCAGGAAGGCATGCGCCAACAGCATCGGGATGGCGACCATCAGTCCGAATGCCGTAGTGTTCATGGCGACTGAGATGCTGGCCGAGAGCATATTCGCCTTGTCCGCTGGAGCTGAGCCTGATACCGCGGAGAAGGCATCGATCAGCCCCATGATGGTGCCAAGAAGCCCCAGCAGGGTGGAGATATTGGCAAAGGTCGCCAGGTAGTGGGTCCGCTTTTCCAGACGAGGGACAAACTCCATCATGCCTTCCTCCATCGCCATCTGCACTTCTTCCCCGCTCGCCTTGGATTTGACTCGCTGCAGGCCGTAGCCAAGGATTTTGCTCATTGCCGCGTTCGAGCGCACCACCACCTCCCCTGCGTTGTCGTATTTCCCCATCTCCACCAGCGGCAGCACCCGCTTCCAGACCCTACGATTACGCACCCCGACCACACTAAGATAGGTGTAACGTTCGATGACGATGGCGAGACCGATAGCAAGGATCAATACGATCGGGTACATGAAGACCCCGCCGGATTGAAAGAATCTGAGCACTGCGAACGGAACATCCATAGCCTCTACCTCTTAGGGGAAATTCGTCCGCAAAACCGCGCGGTCCCTTACCGTCCGGTTATCGAACGGCATTCAAAATCAATTTTCATTTCTAATATTTGTGATCAAGACCTTGGACTTGGCGATGGATCTCCAACTGCCGCAGAAAAAGGTCCTGTTCGAGGGGGTCGAACGGTTCTGTGATACTGCTCTCCCACTGCTCCCCTTCTAGCGGCTCACCCAATCGTTTCCAGGGAGCTATAAAGACGGTCTTCGGCAATCCCCTGTTTCCCCTTATGGAAATCGTTTCCTGTTCGAGCCGCTGCTGACCGCAGATCTGCGGTGAGGCAGCGAGCAGACAGGAGGTCAGTAATCCTACACCGATTCGATTCGATATCACTGTTCCGCTCCTCCCGACCCCCTCCATCGCCGTTCAGGGTAACGCCGCTTCAGATCGTCGATCCACAGGTCGACAGGTGGATCCTCGCTCCCTCCAAATTGCTGATAGGCCCTGTAATGGTGGATCGCGCACTCCACATTATGTAGATACATGTCACACAGAATTCCCAGATTGAGATGCGCCAGCGCGTAGTTCGGGCGCAGTATCAGTGCGCGTTCATAGGCATCCCGCGCCTGCTGGAAACGACCGGCCTTGCGGTTGACAATCCCTAACTCATTGTAAGCGATAAAGTTTGCCGGATCCTCTTCAAGTGCCTGCCGGAGGCTTTGCTCCGCTTCCGGTAACTTGCCAAGCTGGCTGTATGTTATGCCGAGATTGAGCAGCGTGACCGTCGATGGGTCGCGCGAATTCACGATCGATTTCAACACGGACTCTGCCTGATCATACTGCCGTCTGTGCATCAATTCGAGCGCTCGTTGCAGATCAGCCTCTACTATCACGTTCGCTGCATCGGCTGTCGTGTCGGAGGCAGCGCGGATGGACCGCGGCCCCTCACGCGGCGCAGGTGTACCGCCGCACCCCCACACCCCGATGAGGAATGCCGTCACCAGGAAAATCCTAACGCAGTTTATCCACCTGGGACTCACTTCTCTCCTCTTTCGCATAACGGACGGGCCAGAGACTGGCCAAGCGCCTGAGACTCTTTCTTATCCAGATGTCGTACTCTCCCGCAGCGATGCGGCGGACGTTGGTCTCGTGTATCTCGATCGCTTTCCGTTGAAAAGGTGCTGCCTGTTCAGCAAGCAATCCTTCATATTGGGATAGTTCGTTAGGTTCCAGACCTGATGGCCGCTCCGATGCCAGCAGTGCACGACCCAGTTCCTGATACATGTCTGCAATCTGATAAGTTGAAGCGGTGGTCACTTCGGCGACGCCATAACTCTTCGCCTGCTCGAACCCCTCGAGAGCCGATTGCAGCGCCCGTAGTTTGGCACGGAGACTTTCCTCCAAAGGATCAACCAATTGAATGCGCCGGAACTCAACCGCCCGTTGTTCTGCGAGCACCAGATTCGCCTCTGCGGCGAGAAGATGGCTATGTCTGTCAGTCGCTTCGCCGGCGGCCCTCTCTGCAGCTATGAGTTGACGCAACGATTCAAGGCGGGAGTTTTCGTCGCCAACGGCCTGTTGCAGTTCGGCCAGCTGTTGGTAGATATAGACAAGCCGCCCCGGAGGACTGGGAAAGTCGTTGACATAGCGCTTGAGGGCGTTAATAGCAGATTCTCTGAGACCGCTCTGCTGGTACAACTCTGCGGCCCGCACCAAGGCCTGACGGCGTAACTCGTCATCATTGCCGGCGATCCCCAGATGCAGGTACAGTGCAGCGGCATCCCTATGCCTTCCCCCCCGTTCGTATGCGAAGGCAAGTTTACGCGCAGCCTCCCGTTGCAAAGGATGATTCGGATGATTATCCTGGAACTCCTCGAGTAGCTGTGCCGCCCGCTGCCACTCCTGCAGTGCCAGCAAAGCGGCGGCCGCGTCGTAACGGGCTCGGCCGCGAATGGTCATATCCGCAGCCTCATTGGCGGCACGCTGGAAAAGTACCGAGGCCTGTCGCTGGTCTCCTTGCATAAAGCGCTCTTCCGCCTGTTTGTAGAGTGCGGCGGCCAGTCCTTTTTTGATCACAACCCGTTGTTTATCGTTCGACACTCCGGACGTTAGGGCCTGTCGGTAGGCCTGTTCGGCAGCGCTGTATTCTGCTAGTTGGTATCGAGCCTGCCCGAGCAATGACCAGGCCGCCCCGCGAAGTGCAGTCGGGGGCGGGAATTGTTCCAGAATCTTCTGGCTCAATCGGGCCGTCTCAAGTGCTTGATCACTCTCCAGCATTTCCACGCCGACCCTTGTGAGTATGACCGGTGCATCGGAATGGCTCGGAAAGGTCTCGATGAAA
>JAHEIA010000400.1 GCA_024639625.1 Chromatiales bacterium | reverse complement strand
GAAGCGCCGACACCGTCACCGGCGGTGAACAGACCCTTGACCGTAGTCATGCTGCGATAGCCCCAGTTCCAGCCGGAAGGCAGGTGCTCGGGAATCCCCCCGCCCAGACCTTCCCCGGTCGGGGCACCGACGTCGTCCGGACCGGAAACCCAGATGCCGCAGCAGCCCGAGTGGGAGCCCAGCAGGTAGGGCTCGGTGGGCATCAGCTCGGAGTTCTTCTTTTCCGGCTCGATGTTCTCGCCCGCCCAGATACCGCACTGGCCGATACACATATCGAGAAAGTCTTCCCAGGCCTCGGCTTCCAGGTGCTTCACCTCACGCGGCGACAGGCTCTCCCGTAGGTTGGCGAGCGCAGTCACGGTATCTATCCAGATCGGGCCGCGACCTTCCTTCATCTCCTTCAGCATCAGGTGGTTGCGCAGGCAGGATGCGGGGACGGCCGCTTTGCCGTAGGGTGGGTAATCGTCCAGCATCTCCTTGTTGCGCTCCAGATAGACTTCGCCGAAGGCGTTGGTCGCCTTGGACTTGAAGAGCAGGAACCATGCGCCCACAGGGCCGTAGCCGTCCTTGAAGCGGGTCGGCACGAACCGGTTTTCCATCATCGTCAGTTCCGCGCCGGCCTCGGCCGCCATGGCGTAGGTAGAACCCGCATTCCATACCGGGTACCAGGCACGACCGATACCTTCACCCACGGAGCGCGGGCGGAAGATATTCACGCAGCCGCCGGCCACCAACAGGCAGGCCTTGAACTTGTAGACATAGAGCTCGTGCTCGCGCACCGAGAATCCGACTGCACCGGCAACCCGGTGCGGGTCGTTCTTATCGTTCACCAGCTTTACAACGAAGACGTGTTCCTGAATATTGTCAGTCCCCAGCGCCTTCTTGGCGGCCTCGGCGACGATCCACTTGTAGGATTCGCCGTTGATCATGATCTGCCACTTGCCCGAGCGGACCGGTTTGCCACCGTCCTTCAGAGCCGGCAGCCCCTTGGAGCCGTCGTGGCGCTCGCCCTGCTCGTCCATCTTCCAGATCGGCAGACCCCATTCTTCAAACAGATGGACCGACTCGTCTACGTGACGCCCCAGATCGTAGGCCAGGTCATCGCGAGTGATACCCATCAGGTCGTTGGAGACCATGCGCGCATAGTCGGCAGGATCCTGCTCGGCGCCGATATAGGTGTTGATCGCAGACAGACCCTGAGCTACGGCGCCGGAGCGGTCCATAGCCGCCTTGTCGACCAACTTGATTTTGATCGGACGGCCCATCGCACCTTCAGCCGCCTTCGCCCACGGGCCGATCTCATACGCGGCTCCGCAAGCCGCCATGCCACCACCGATGATGAGGATGTCTACCTCTTGTTCGACGACATTAGGATTCCCAAAATCAGCCATTCTCTGAAGCTCCTCCGAGTTAACTTTCCGTCGCCTACAGTCTGCTACCTAGCGCTCGCCGCCTACTTGCGGATGAGTTCGTCGGGATCGCCAGCTCGGTAGCCGCTGGCCTGCACGAAAAAACCCGCATCGGAGATCTTGCCAAAGTCTGCGTCCGGTTTACCACCGTATGGGTCGATAGAACCTTCCGGGGTGGTGCGGATGGGGAACTTGAAACGCTTCATGGTGCCGTTGCGGAACTTGATGACCCACATGATCGAATCGGTACCTCGCAGGGGCTGAACGGAAGCGCCCAGGGGAACGATGTCCGCGTATGGGCGCGCCTCGATCGCCTGCTGCGGGCAGATCTTGACGCAGGAGTAGCACTCCCAGCACTGCTCGGGTTCCTGGTTGTAAGACTTCATCGCATGACCGGTCGCAGAGCCGTCTTTATCGAGCATCATCAGGTCATGGGGGCAGATGTACATACAAGCGGTTTTCCCCTGGCCCTTGCAGCCGTCGCACTTATCAGTACGTACAAATGTTGGCATTGTGCTGATCTCCTAAGTTTTCGCACGGCAGTGTATCAATCGCCGCCTTGCAACGAGACCGGCGACGAGCTCGTCGGCCAACTCCGGGCTTGGCCCGGTCCTCGAATGAACTCAAAGGTGCAGCGCCTCGCCGCGCCCGCCTCGAGGTGCAATCCTCGCGGTGCTGTGACGACATCCGAGTCTTACCCACAACCTGGATTTCCACCCGAACAGACCGATCCCTCCCATCCGGATGAACATTAGGGGTCACAAAAATACTGATTTAGTGTCCGGAGTGCCAAACAGTTTTATACTCCGGAGGTATAAATTAGGCTTATTAACGGCATGCATCCCGACTCGAGACACCTAGCGCGGGGTCCGGAGGCGGGGCGGGAGCAGGCCAATGAGAGCAAAAACCAGCGCCGCGGCGAGCACGATGGAGGGTCCGGTCGGGGTATCCCAGGTCAGAGAGCCCCATATCCCTGCGAGGACCGCCAACCAGCCGAAAACCACGGCCAGCATGGCCATCTGCTCGGGACTGCGCGCCAACTGACGGGCGCTCGCGGCGGGGATGATCAACAGGGAGGTGACCAACAGAATGCCGACGATCTTTAGCGCCGCAGCGACCACCCAAGCCACCAGCAGGACGAAGACCAAGCGCAACAAGAGCACCGGGCGGCCCTCCACATACGCCAGATCGGCATGCACCGTCACCGCCAACAAGGACCGCCAGGAGATCATCAGCACCGCCAGCACCAGCGCCCCCCCGCCGTAGATCCAATAAAGGTCGCCGCGGGTTACCGCGAGTATGTCGCCGAACAGGAAAGAGAGGAGGTCTACGCGCACACTCTGCAGGAATGCCAGGAACACCAGTCCGAGCGACAGCGCGCTGTGCGCAAGAATTCCCAGCAAGGTGTCGCTGGCCAGCCCCTGCCGTTGCTGCAACAAAACCAACAACACCGCCACCAAGCCGGATACCAGGGCAACCCCGATGTTGGGGCCGATCCCGAGGAAGATGCCCAGCGCAACACCCAGGAGGGCGGCGTGCGACAGGGCATCGCCGAAATAGGCCATGCGCCGCCAAATTACGAAACAACCAAGAGGTCCGGTCAGAACCGAAACACCCAGTCCGGCCGCCAGCGCACGCAATACGAAATCGTCCACCGCTCTACTCGCTCGCTGGCCGCTGCTTCGCGGATTCCGCGATCACGTCGCCGTGCAGGTCGTGGGCGTGATTGTGGTGGTGAGTATACACTGCGAGGCGCCCGCCGATCGCTCCGAAAAGGTCCAGGTATGCGGGATGACGAGAGACCGCCTCCGGTGCCCCGGAACAGCAGACATGGTGGTTCAGACAGACAACCCGGTCTGCGGCGGCCATCACCAGATGCAAGTCGTGGGAAACCACCAGCACACAGCAACCGTGCCGCTCCCGGATGCGCGCGATCAAACCGTAGAGTTCCTCCTGCCCACTTACATCGACGCCCTGGGTGGGCTCGTCGAGCACGAGTAGATCCGGGTTCCTCAGCAGGGCGCGCGCCAATAGGACGCGTTGCATCTCGCCGCCGGAAATCGCCTGCAGAGGGCTGTTCAAGACTGCCGTGACGCCGACCTCCGAACTCACAGTGCTTAGCCGCGACGGTGGACAGTGCCCACCCAGCAGAAGAAATCG
Organism: Chromatiales bacterium; assembly: GCA_024639625.1. Classification (GTDB taxonomy): domain Bacteria; phylum Pseudomonadota; class Gammaproteobacteria; order Chromatiales; family Chromatiaceae; genus JAHEIA01. The sequence continues at coordinate 55 of JAHEIA010000400.1, read as the reverse complement.
GCGCACGCTCAACGGTAGGATCTCGTCGATCTGCACTCGCTGGGGCGTATACCCC
>JAHEIA010000399.1:2604-3624 GCA_024639625.1 Chromatiales bacterium | reverse complement strand
CGGCTCTATGAGCAGTGCCTGCAGCACCGCCCGCGGTACGCCGTGTTGGCGGACGAGGATCGAGCGGCGCAGCTCCGCGAGAGGCTGAGGGTCGCGTTGCCGGGAACCGAGGTGTTGTCGGGGATCAGCGCAGTGGCTGAAGTAGCGGCGGCCCCGCAAGCCGACTATGTCATGGCCGCCATCGTCGGCGCCGCAGGCCTCGCCCCGGCGCTGGCCGCGGTGCGCGCGGGCAAGCGGGTCCTGCTGGCGAACAAGGAAGCGCTGGTGATGGCCGGACGCCTGTTCATGGATGAAGTGGCGGCGCATGGCGCGTCGCTGCTGCCAATCGACAGCGAACACAACGCCATTTTCCAGTGCCTGCCGGCGGATGCCTTCGGCCGCGAACTGCAGCGAGCCGGCATTCGGCGCATCCTGCTCACGGCATCGGGTGGGCCGTTTCGCGAGACGCCGCTGCACGAGTTGGAACGCGTGACGCCCGAGCAGGCCTGCTCGCACCCGAACTGGGACATGGGCCGCAAGATTTCCGTCGACTCGGCGACCATGATGAACAAGGGTCTGGAGGTGATCGAGGCCTGCTGGCTGTTTCACGCCCGGGCGAGCCAGATCCAGGTGGTACTGCACCCGCAGAGCGTGATTCACTCGATGGTCGAGTATGCCGATGGATCGGTATTGGCCCAATTGGGGAATCCGGATATGCGGACCCCCATCGCCCACGCCCTGGGTTGGCCAGAGCGCATCGAATCCGGAGTGGCAAGCCTGGATCTGTTCGCGACCGCGCGCTTGGATTTCAGCCCACCGCAAGCAGAGCGCTTTCCCTGCCTCGGGCTGGCTTACCAGGCGATCGAGGCAGGTGGCACCTGCCCGGCGATCCTCAACGCGGCGAACGAGGTGGCGGTGGAGGCGTTTCTCGGCGGGCGTTTGAAGTTTACCGGGATTCCGCGGCTGGTACGGGGGGTGCTGGATTCGGTGCCGGGAACCATGGCCTTGGATCTGGAGTCCATTTTCGAGAGTGACCACAAA
>JAHEIA010000399.1:0-2594 GCA_024639625.1 Chromatiales bacterium | reverse complement strand
GGCGGCTGAGCACAGGCTGCGGCAAGGGCGCGATTAAATTTTCCGACGATGAGTTCTTTTCTTTTTACCGTAGCGGCTTTTCTACTCGCCCTGGGGATCCTGATCACGGTGCACGAGTTCGGCCACTTCTGGGTCGCTCGTCGCCTCGGCGTCAAGGTCTTGCGATTCTCTATCGGCTTCGGGGCGCCGCTGTGGAAGCGGGTCGGCAGGGTGGATGCTACGGAGTACGTGATCGCTGTGCTGCCGCTCGGCGGGTACGTGAAGATGCTCGACGAGAGAGAGGCGCCGGTGGCGGCGGATGAGCGTCACCGCGCCTTCAATCGGCAGTCGCTGCCGGTGCGCACCGCCATCGTCGCGGCCGGCCCCCTGTTCAACCTCCTGTTTGCGATCGTTGCCTACTGGTTGGTGGCGGTATCCGGCGAGGCGGGCATGCGGCCGCTGATCGGAGCCGTGGAAGCGGAATCGATTGCCGAGCAAGCGGGTTTCGAGGCGGGTGAGGAGCTGGTGTCGGTGGCGGATCGGGCGACGCCCACGTGGGAGGCAGCCGTGTACGCCTTGCTCGCCGAGTCCCTGGGGGAGCGGGACCTCGCGGTACGCGTGCGCGACGCGAACCAGGACGAGCGCATACGCTGGTTGGACGCGTCGGGGCTCCTGGGTCTGGCGGAAGACGGGCAGATATTGCAATCGATCGGTTTGTCGCCCGAGCGGCCCCGTTTGCCGGCGCGAATCGCCGAGGTGTTGCCGGGAGAAGCGGCTGCGGAGGCCGGGATCCTGGCCGGAGATGAGATTCTGCGCGCCAACGGCAAGCGCGTGGAGGACTGGTCCGACTGGGTCGCGGTCGTGCGTGCCCACCCGGGGGAGGAGGTCGAAGTCGAGGTCCTGCGTGGCGGCGAGACCCTTCCGCTGCGCATAACGCCGCGCCCCGCAGATGAGGGGGAGACTCCGGTGGGCCGTATTGGCGCCAGTGTGGAGGTCCCCGAAGGCCTGTACGAAGGTTACCGGGCGGAGGTGCGCTACGGCCCCCTGGATGCGCTGCCCATTGCCGTGCAGCGCACGTGGGATATGTCCTTGCTGATGGTGAAAATGCTTGGCCGAATGCTGGTCGGCGAGGCCTCGGTGAAGAACCTCAGCGGCCCGATTACCATAGCCGAGTCGGCGGGCAAATCCGCGAGTTACGGGATCGGTTATTTCCTCAAATTCCTCGCCGTGGTGAGCATCAGCCTGGGAGTGCTGAACTTGCTGCCGATCCCGGTGCTCGACGGAGGGCATCTGCTGTACTTCCTGATCGAGGCGATCAAGGGCAGCCCGGTATCGGAGCGGGTGCTGGAATTCGGCCAGCGCATCGGTCTCGCAGTGTTGCTTGCGTTGATGACCCTGGCCTTCTACCTCGACATCAGTCGGTTGCTGGGATAGTCCTGGAAGTTCCTTTATACTACGCGGGCTCGATTCCGGGACCGTGTTGCCTCCTTTGGAACAGGGCCAGGGGACTTCCTTGGAGGGCATGAGATTTTGCGATTCCGTCAGACCATTCAGCCATACGAACGATGCCTTCAGGAGTGAAATCTTTCTTCGCCGTTCTCGTCCTGCTCGCGTTCGCCGCGCGTGCCCTGTCGGCTGCCGAATCGTTCGTCATCCAGGACATTCAGGTCGACGGCTTGCAGAGAATGTCGGCTGGAACCGTGTTCAACTACCTGCCGGTTTCGGTAGGCGATACGATGGACAGCGAGAAGAGCGCGGAGGTGATCCGGGCCCTGTATAAGACCGGGTTCTTCAAAGATGTCGAATTGCAGCGCGAGGGCGATGTTCTCATCGTGTCCGTGGTCGAACGTCCGGCGATCGCCAAGATCGATATCAGAGGCAACAAGGACATAGAATCCGATGCCTTGACCCAGGCGTTGAAGGATATCGGCCTCTCCGAGGGCCGTGTCTTCAACCGTTCGGTCTTGGACAAAATCGAGCAGGAGTTGCAGCGACAGTACTTCAACCGTGGGAAGTACGCCGTCCAGATCGAGACTACCGTGACTCCCCTGGAGCGCAACCGCGTGGCCGTGGATATCGACATCGTCGAAGGCAAAGCGGCGCGCATCAAGCAGATCAACCTGATCGGCAACAGCGCATTCGATGAAGACGATCTGCTGGACGAATTCGACCTCAGTACTACCAACCTGTTTTCTTTCTACACCCACAACGACCAGTACTCGAAGCAGGCGCTGGCGGGCGATCTGGAGACATTGCGCTCGTACTACCTGGACCGCGGCTACATCAAGTTCGCGATCGAATCGGCCCAGGTATCGATCACGCCGGACAAGAAGGACATCTATATCACGATCGTGATCAACGAGGGCCCGGTGTATTCCGTAAGCGAGGTCAAGATCGCGGGCGACCTGGTGGTGGAACCGGAAGAGCTCTATCCGCTGATTCACGTCAACCGAGGAGAGAGCTTTTCGCGCAAGCAGATCGCTAAGAGCACCGAACAGATCAGCTTGTTGCTGAGCGATCGGGGTTACGCCTTCGCCAATGTCAACAGCATCCCGACGATCGATGAGGAGAACCGCGAGGTTGCTCTCACCTTCTTTGTCGACCCCGGAAAACGG
>JAHEIA010000398.1 GCA_024639625.1 Chromatiales bacterium | reverse complement strand
CCGGTGGACAGCTTATTGCGGACCTTGCGGGATACGAGCGGGGCCGATTGGGGGTATTTTTATATTCACGACGCTCAGTAGCGCCTTGCCGACCGGCCACGGGTCGCCGGCTCGCGGTACCCCGGGCGTCCGCGTACCGGGCAACCGCTCCGCGGATCGCCGCCACCAGCCTTGCGGCGCCTAACGGGGGGAGACTCAGGCCGCCAGCCGTAGGCTCTTCGGTAAAACAATCTCGACGCTCACCGGCAAGTGATCGGAAAACGCGTAATCGAGCACCATCGCGTGCTCCACCCGCAAGGATGAGGAAACCAGGATATGGTCCAGATTGCGCCGCGGTCGCCAACTCGGGAAGGTCTTCTGCTCACAGGACGGTTCTCGCAGGTTTGCTTTCTTCACGAGCAGCTTCAGCGAAGGTGAAGCGCAATCACAATTGAAGTCTCCCATCAGGACTAGGTGGGGGTAGTGCGCCACCAACTCCGAGATGAAGGCCAGCTGCCGCTCTTGCGCCCGGCGCCCGAGCGCCAGATGCATGACCCCCACCATCAATTGCTGCTTGCCGCTGCCGAATTCCACCAATATCGCGCCACGTCCGGGCAAGCCGGGCAACTTGTAGTCGACGATCGAGTAGGGCCGAACCCGGCTCAGCAGCCCGTTGCTGTGCTGCGCAAACTTTCCGAGCTTCCGGTTGACCTGGCTGTACCAATGGGGGAATTCGGCGCGGTGGGCAAGATACTCGGTCTGGTCGAGAAAACCGGTGCGCAGACTGCCGGAATCTACTTCCTGCAACCCCACCAGATCATAATGCGCCAGCATGCCCGCGATGCGGTGTAGGTTCGCCAGGCGTTCCCGATGCGGCAAGACCTGCTTCCAGCTCTGGGTTACATACTGCCGGTAATGGCGGGTGTCGACGCCAGCCTGGATATTGTAGCTGAGCAGGCGCAAGCGCTGGGGCCGTACCGAGGCCTTCCACTGCCGACCCGCAAATTCGCCTGGCGCCATTTGGTTCCCAACCCGGAATGACCGGTTGAGTGTAAAAAAACCCCTCGGATTGGCACCTGCCCATGCAAGGCGGGAAAGGGAAAGGGGCGGCAGAGCCACCCCTTGACCAACACCGGATCGGGGGTAAGAGGATCTAGTCGTGCAACCCCTGCACGTATTGAGCGACCGCAGCAATCTCCTGATCGCTCAGTGCAGCGGCAACGCCTCGCATCATGTTATTCATGTCGTTTGCGCGCCCCGCCGAACGGAAATCCTTCAAGGCCTTCTCGACATAGGCCGCATGCTGCCCCGCGACGGCAGGAAACTTCGCTGCTGCGTTCCCCCCCCCGGCCGGGCCATGACAGGCGGCGCAAGCCGCCACACCGGTGGCGGGGTTGCCTGCTCGATACAGTTTCTCACCCAGCTTCGCTTGCTGCGGATCGGCCGCTCCGGCACTCTTGGTCTGGCCCGCGAAGTAGGCGGCGAGATCAGCCGCGTCCTGTTCGCTCAACGGCGCCGCCATCGCCGTCATCGATGGATCGCTGCGCGCGCCCGCCTTAAAGTCCATGATCTGCTTATACAGGTAATCCGGGTGCTGCCCCGCCAGCTTGGGCCAGATCGGATTCACACTGTTTCCATCCGCTCCGTGGCACGCCGCGCAGGTAGCGGACTTCCCCTTACCGGCCGCAGCATCGCCGGCAGCCTGCGCCGCGCTCGCGGTCAGCACCAGAACGATCGATGCGGAAACTAGCCATTTGTTCATAATTCCACCCAAAACGTAGTGTTCTCTCGGATCTGTTACGCCTGGGACGGGGCCCTATCCGAGGTTGCGGACCCCGTCCGGGGCCTTACTTGAGGCTGGAGTAATAGGCCGACACGTTTTCCACATCGGCTTCGCTCAACGGCACCGCCATTGGGCTCATGATGGGATCCTTGCGCGCGCCACTCTTGAACGCATGCAATTGCTTGACAATGTACGCCTCTTTCTGGCCCGCGAGGTTCGGGTAGATCGGCTGCAGGCCAATGCCGTCGGGGCCGTGACAGGCCGCGCAAATCGCTGCCTTCGCCCGACCCGCCTCGATGTCACCCGCAACTGCTAACCCAGCGGAAGCGGCCATCAGCATCGCAGTACCGACCAGCAGAATCTTTTTCATGAGTGCGCCTCGCTCCATTCGCAAGTCTTTCACTACCCTTGTCGTCGGGGGGTAGATGCCCAGATCGATTTCCTGCGCCAACCTAAGGTCTTCAGCGTGACGCAAAAGCCTTGGACTTATATCAAATGGCGCGATTTTGGTCAATTTAGCGGCCGGCGCGCGAGGCCACCTGGTCGCCCTCCACAGCAAGCACCGAAGCCGCTTGCGCACGGCAGCGGCTTCGAATCAGAGCCGCAACGAAGCCAACTCAGCGCTCAGCGTGTCCTCGTCCAGGTTCAAATAATCTTCGCGGCTAAACGCGGTAAATCCTCCCGCCACTTCATGCCAGGCGAAACCTCCGCTCCATTCAGCCGGGGGATAGGTACCTTGTGTTCTCCGCGGGACACAATACAGGGCGCCGGGCAGGTAGATCAGATTGTAACTCAGCTCCCGGCTGTGCAGATCATGCAACCGCTCCCAGGCCTCCACCGGCGAACGCAGACACTCGCAAACGACCGGATAGTCCGACGCGCCCCCATTGTGACGCCAGTGATCGAGGCTGATCGGGAGTGGGTGATTACGCACAAACATCTGAAAATGCAAGTGATTCACCGATGCAAAGGCGCCGTAGCTATTGTAGCCGAAGCCCACTCCGGGGAGGAATTCCGCGAGCCTTTCCACCAGTTCCCAGACAAACAGGTGGTAGGGCCGACTAAGAAACTGGGGCTCGTTGGCATCACGGTTGGGGACCAACAGGGCGTGCAGGTCGACGAAAGGGAACTTGTTGTACAGCAATTCGACGTCGCGCCCGAGCATGCGCCCGTGCCAGAAAACCTCTTTGCGCAAAAACGGCTTATTGAAGTTGAAACCAGAAGGGTCGAAGGGGATCGCGACACCGCGGACCCGGCTTTCGGACATCCGGGCGGGGCGCAGAGCGCGCACATGGTTGAACTGGAGCTCCCACGGACCGAGCGTCCGCACCTCTCTTGGGCGCAGGTTTGCGAAACCGATCGCCATTAGTTTGAGAAATACCATGACGTCGTCAGACGCCCCCTGCAAAGGCTTACCCTCGCGCAACAGCGCGCGGCAGCGTTGCGCGAGAGCGGCAAAACGCTCGTCCAACCGGGACTGCAGGGCGCTGCCGATCGCCGGGTCGAAATTCGCGTTGGCATACGCCAGGATGAAGGTACCCAGTTCGTCGCGCCGCAGTAGTTCCTGGAGGCCTTGCGCGAACGCGTCCCGCAGCGCCGCCTCGGACAAAAACGGAGCCTGCCGCCAGGATTCATCGTCCTGACGCCGCTGCGCTCGGCAGCCGCCCAGGAAGGCCCTCAAAACGGCGGCTCGTGCGGCGCTTGACTGTGGGAAACCGGGCTACTCATGCGCCGCTGGCGAAGGGGCTTGCCGCATGTGCATCGACAGCTTGCGCACCGGGGCAGAAACCGTCATCTCGCTAGCGTCATCCAGCAGCAGCGCCAGGTCGATCGACTCCCCGGGCACCAACGGTTGCCGCAAACCGATCAG
>JAHEIA010000039.1 GCA_024639625.1 Chromatiales bacterium | reverse complement strand
TCAACGGAATGCTGATCGAAGCTTCGGACGGGATACTGAGGACCGTTGCAACCGACGGTCACCGGTTGGCGATCGCTGAAACACCGGAGCAGATCGTCCCGGATATAGAGTTCCAGATCATCCTGCCGCGAAAGGCGGTCCTGGAATTGACACGGTTGCTCAAGGCTGAGCACGGGAGTACGCGAGTGGAGTTGAGCGATAATCACGCCCGGTTTTTCGTGGGTACCAGCGTGTTTACATCGAAGTTGATCGACGGGCGGTTTCCCGATTACCAACGGGTGATACCTAGCGACCCGGATCGAACGGTCAGGGTGCAAAGGGACCTATTGCGCCAAGCGCTTACCCGAGCGTCCATTTTATCGAACGAAAAGTATCGTGGCATTCGGTTGCGAGTGTCGGAAAATGTTATGCAGATACAAGCACATAACCCGGAACAGGAAGAGGCGGAAGACGAGATCGAAATCGAGTTTGCGGGCCATGAATTGGCTATCGGCTTCAATGTCGGCTACTTGATCGATGTTCTTGGTGCGATCGACCAGGAATTTGTTGAAATTCTTCTACGCGATGCGAACAGCAGTGCACTCGTTAGAGGCGTGGGAGACGAACAGCACCGATATGTGGTAATGCCGATGAGGCTCTGAGAAGATCTGGAATCACGCTGCGTGCAAAGGTACCTAGCGGCAATTGGCAGAAACTTGGAGGGTCCCCTGGGCCGGCAGACTGCTCCGGTAGCGGTGCACGCGGGTTCGGCATCTGACGGGAAGCACCCGGTGAACCCAGAGCTTCGCTAGCGACCACGAGCGTTCTGGCTGCGCACCCGAGAGAACGTAATCCGACACGCGTAAGGGCTGGATATAGTTCTGCTCCAGGTCAAGCAATGGGTAGATCGAGAGCGATTCTGCCCTATCGGACTGTACGCAACCGATTTGCGAACAGAGTACGCGATCAAACCTCGGCCACCCTGGGGGGAGCGGTACACGCTCGGCAAAACCGATGGAAATGGTTTTGCGACGGTACGGTTTCGTTTCGCATGCGCTCGTTGCAGGCTTCGAGATGGGCGCCTTCTGCACCACTACAATCGTAGTAAACCCACGCCGATTTTTTGAGAAATGGTCTAGTTTACGGGGCCGGCCGGTGCACGCTTTACGATGAGCGCGGAAATAATATCGGGAATAGACGAATGAAGCGAGTATATATTCAAGGAAGAAAAATTGACGCTAGCGGAAGGCAATGGTTTGCTCGTTTTGCAATCGAAATATCACATAGTTAGCCCTAAGATTTGGCTAGCAACGCGCCGAATGCCACCAGGTATGCGATCGGCGCTTGGGGGACGGGATTTCACGAGACGTGGTGATTTCCTCGCTGTAGACAGACGGACTGCGGCATCCGGTTTCGCAACGGTTCCTGCAATCCCACTCGGCTGGGTCTCTAGGATCGTGGGATCAGGCAACCGACTTTCGCCAGGACAGAGTGGTTGGTCGGTGGTCATTAGGATCTTTGTTAAATTGAGCTTGCGAACCGGGAGCATAAATAGAGCGAGTGATGGGATATGAGGATTCGGGCGATAAAGATCCGTAATGTCCGGAACCTGGTCGCAGTAGATGTTTTACCCGGTAGGACGCTATCAATCTTTATCGGAGGCAACGGAGCGGGTAAGACGAGTCTATTGGAAGCGGTCTATATGCTTGCCAGGGGGCGATCGTTCAGAGGCATGAGAGTGGCGCCTTTGATTCGGCAGGGCGAATCCGAGCTGACCGTGTTTGGGGAACTTGTTGAGGAGAGCGGCGGCATTCGCCGGGTAGGGGTCCGAAAAACAAACAACGGAAGCACGGGTCGGATCGATGGGACGAGTGTCCGCGCACTGTCAGAGTTAGCGTTGGCGGTGCCGCTAGTTTCCGTTACCCCTCTGAGTCAAACATTGCTTGATGGAGGGCCTCGGATTCGTCGGCGCCTTCTGGATTGGGGATTGTTCCACGTGGAACCGTCGATCAGAGAATCGATGCATCAATATGCCAGGGCACTGCATCAAAGAAACGCCCTGTTACGAAAAGGGAGTTGCGCTTTGGAACCCTGGGAATTGGTACTGGCCGAAGCGGGTGAGCGGCTGAGCAGAAGCCGCGAGCGGTATCTAGATCAGCTTAAACCAGTTTTTTCGGCGCTTGCCGCAGGTTTTTCAGGGCTGCCTCGAGTAGATTTGGTTTTTCAACAAGGGTGGCCTAGAAATCAAGGTTTGCAACAGATTCTAAAGTCTCGGCGGGTTCCAGATGAACGGGTCGGCCACTCCATGCAGGGATCACACCGGGATACGTTTCGCCTCACAGCCGGGGGCAAGCCGATACAGGAGATGCTGTCGAGGGGGCAGCAGAAATTGATTGTTCTGAGTCTGTTGCTCGCCCAAGGGAAGCTTTTAGCCCAACAGACGGATCGAAAGCCGGTCGGCCTGATAGACGAGTTCGATGCCGAACTAGATAGCAGCAATGCGCGGATTGCGGTGGAAACGATAAGAGAACTGGATTGGCAGTTCTTGATCACTTCCGTAAAGAGAGAGTTTGGCCACGAGCTTAAGCAGTCCGGCGCCCAATTGTTCCACGTGGAACAGGGTCGAATAACCTCGATGTGAATACTGGCCGTGCTCCCTGCAGTGTATAATAGTCGCTTGCTGTCGACTGAGGTAAGCGGGATGAGTTACGACTCGACTAGTATCAAAGTCCTGAAAGGTTTGGACGCTGTGCGTAAGCGTCCCGGAATGTATATCGGCGATACCGACGATGGTACTGGTCTCCACCACATGGTTTTCGAGGTCGTTGATAACTCGATCGACGAGACTCTAGCGGGACATTGCACTGCAATCAGTGTGATCATCCACAGCGATGATTCCGTTACCGTCCGGGATAATGGTCGAGGCATACCCGTGGATGTGCACCTCGAGGAGAACCGTTCCGCTGCCGAGGTCATCATGACGGTCCTGCACGCGGGCGGAAAGTTCGACGACAATTCCTATAAAGTTTCCGGCGGGTTGCATGGGGTTGGTGTATCGGTAGTAAACGCTTTGTCGTCAACCCTGCGGCTGACCGTTTATCGTTCGGGTAAGGAGTATTTCCAGGAGTATCATCTCGGTGAGCCGGTAGAGCCGCTCAAGGAAGTAGGAGAATCGTCTGAAACCGGCACTGCGATCAGCTTCCAGCCGAGTCCCAATATCTTCACCAACACGGAGTTTCATTACGAGCTTCTCGCCAAGCGGTTGCGAGAGCTTTCGTTTCTGAATTCCGGTGTGCGCATCGATCTGCGTGATGAGCGCACCGATCGTTGCGATACCTTCGAGTACCAGGGCGGGATCCGTGCATTCGTCGAGCATCTGAACCGCAAGAAAACACCTTTGCATCAGCAAGTGTTTCATTTTTCTGCGGAAAAAGGTGGGATCAATGTCGAATTGGCGATGCAGTGGAACGAGTCGTACCAGGAAAACGTGTTTACTTTTACCAACAACATCCCGCAGAAAGATGGTGGAACCCACCTCGCCGGCCTGCGCGCCGCGTTGACCCGCACCCTCAATCAGTACATTGAGAATGAAGGTCTTTCGAAAAAGCAGAAGATATCGACCACCGGTGATGATGCGCGCGAAGGCTTAACCGCGGTTCTGTCGGTCAAGGTGCCGGATCCGAAGTTTTCCTCGCAGACCAAGGACAAGCTCGTCTCTTCGGAGGTGAAGGGGGTGGTCGAGGCCTTGGTAGCGGAAAAACTCGGGGAGTTCCTCCTCGAAAATCCAAGCGAAGGGAAGATCATCGCCAACAAGATGGTGGACGCGGCCCGAGCGCGAGAAGCGGCGCGCAAGGCGCGGGAAATGACCCGACGCAAAGGGGTGCTCGATATTGCTGGTTTGCCGGGAAAGCTTGCGGACTGCCAGGAGAAAGATCCCGCGAAATCAGAACTTTATCTGGTCGAGGGGGACTCTGCCGGCGGTTCCGCGAAGCAGGGGAGGGACCGCGCCTTCCAAGCGATCTTGCCGTTGAAGGGCAAGATACTGAATGTAGAAAAGGCCCGTTTCGACAAGATGCTTTCGTCGGCGGAAGTCGGGACCTTGATTACGGCGTTGGGCTGTGGAATCGGCCGCGAGGAATTCAATCCCGACAAGTTGCGCTACCATCGCGTCATCATCATGACCGATGCGGACGTCGACGGCGCTCATATTCGCACCCTTTTGTTGACCTTCTTCTATCGGCAGATGCCGGAGTTGATCGAACGCAGCCACATCTATATCGCCCAACCGCCCCTCTACAAGGTCAAGAAAGGCAAGCAGGAGCAGTACCTGAAGGATGATCTGGAGCTGAATCAGTATCTGCTACGTATGGCCCTGGAGAACGCCGAACTTCACGTAAATGCCGATGCGCCGCCGCTTGGCGACGCCGCACTCGAGACTCTCGCCCGAGAGTATCTGTCGATCTCTAGTCTGATCCAGCGAATGAGCCGGCGTTACTCCACGCAACTACTCGAGGCTCTGATCTTCGTGCCGCCGGTCGCAGACGATTGGGCTTTCGGTTCGGAGCCATTCAATTCCTGGATAGACGAGCTGGGGAGGCGCATCAATACGGATCGTCAACTGACCCATCAAATCGACCTGCAGCCTCGGGAATCCGATGAAATACAATCTGCGGGGATCCGGGTGATCAGCCGGGTCCACGGGATCGCCAGCGAGAGCTTCTTGCCGGTCGAATTCTTCCGCAGTCATGAATACGCGAAGATTCGTGATCTAGGGAGCCGCTTGGGTGGTCTGCTCGAGAGTGGTGCCTATGTCCGCCGCGGAGAACGTACGCAGGTCGTCACTAGTTTCAAACAAGCCTTGGATTGGTTGATGGAAGATGCCAAGCGGGGACAACACATACAGCGCTACAAGGGGCTGGGTGAAATGAATCCGGATCAGCTCTGGGAGACCACGATGAATCCCGAAGTCCGCCGTCTGTCGCGGGTGCATATCGAAGATGCGGTGGGCGCGGATGAAATCTTTACCACTCTGATGGGAGACCAGGTAGAGCCGCGGCGCGAATTCATCGAGAAGAACGCACTCAACGTAGAGAATCTCGATATCTGACTCGAGGACTGTTTGTTGTCGCTACGCACCGCGATGGATCCTGCCTTACCTACCGGCCAGCGCTGGCGGATTGTGACGTCTCGCTACCTCAGGGCGAGGTACCTTGTCTTCTTTTCGGCATTCTTTCGCCCGGAAGCCGTGCCACCGCAGACTCGATCCAATCCTCGATTTCTCTATTGAGCTGGCTCGCAGTCAGCGTGGCAGATTCCAAGGGTGGACCGATGACGACTTGCACTGTCCCCGGATACTTCAGTATGCCCCGCCTACGCCAGAATACCCCCGCGTTGTGCGCGATCGGAACAACGGGGTAACCGGTTTTTTGCGCTAGAAGCGCACCGCCGATGCCGTATTTTCTCCGTTCCCCGGGAGCTACACGGGTCCCTTCGGGGAAGACAATGATATTGCGTCCCATTTGCAAATAGCGTCTTCCTTGTTCAATGATCTGCTTTACGGCATTGCGACCCGCCTTGCGGTCGATCGCAATCGGCTGCGAGTGAAACAGCGCCCAGCCGAACACCGGGATCCATAGCAGTTCGCGCTTCAGGATCCAGGTCTGATTCGGCGGCAACAGCCCCCGCAGCGCGATGGTCTCCCAGGTGGACTGGTGTTTAGCGCAGACGATGTAATTGCCTTTTGGGAGATTCTCCCAGCCTTGGATTTCGAACCTGAGATTGCAGATGAACCCGAGCAGGGTTACGTTGGTTAACCCCCATGCGTTGGCAATCCGCGACACTGCGCTGAAGGGAAGCAACCAGCCGAGAACTACAATGGGCAGTGCGAAAAGGCTGGTTGTTACTAACAGACAGAGAAAAAACAGGAGCGAACGCAGTAACAGCATCTCTGATGGCTCCTACCGCTGTTCAATAATCGCATCGACCGCTTCGGCCAGGTTGCGGAATACGGCGACGCCGGCAAGTTCCTGTTGTTCCTGCTCCCAGGTCCGCTGCCCCTTTCCGGTACGCACCAGTATCGGGGTCGCGCCGACAGTTCGAGCCGCGAGGAGATCCCGCAGCGAGTCACCGATTACCGGCACCTTCGTCAGCTCGATTCGAAAACGAACGCTGATCTCCTCGAGTAGGCCCGGCAGGGGTTTGCGACAGCGGCAGCCATCGTCCGGTCCGTGCGGGCAAAAGAAAACCGCGTCCACGTGACCGCCCAGCCGGCTGAGCTCGGCATGCATCTTGTCGTGGATGGCGTTCAGCGCGTCGATATCGAACAGGCCTCTGGCGATCCCGGACTGGTTGCTCGCAACCACCACGCGAAAACCCTCCTGATTCAGGCGCGAGATGGCTTCCAGACTTCCGGAAATTGGTTTCCATTCAGCCGGTGTCTTTACGTATTCGTCGGAGTCCTCATTGATCACTCCGTCGCGGTCCAGAATAACGAGTTCCATGGGTTAGGGAGGTGCTCTCCGTAGGGTTAGTCTTTCACGCCGCGGAATTCCGATACCCGGATACGGCCGCTCACCATGCGCGAGGGACGGCGCTCTAATTGCTCTATTTTTTGCCAAAATGCATGATTGAGATCAAACTCCTGAGCGATTGCGGTCCCCATGACCAGTATCAGCAGGTCTGCGACTTCTTCCGATAGTGAGTCCTTACTTTTTCCTTTGGTAACACAGGCCGAGATTTCTCCCAACTCCTCCGCCATCAGGGCAACCCGGTAGGTCATCTCTTCGCCCCCGGACTCGCGGAATCGATGCTTATCGTGAAATGCTTGAACCGCAGCCAGCATGTCTCGATAGGAGTCTCGGTTCATGGATCCTTGCTCCCTATTGCAGCCGCGAAAGGTCGGCAGCGCGGAGAAACAGCGACTCGAGAGACGCGAGCAGCGCAAGCCGGTTCGCCCGCAGTGCAGGATCGTCAGCCATCACCAGAACCTCGTCGAAAAACCGGTCCACTGGCTCCCGCAGAGAAGCAAGCTCGGTTAGCGCGTCGGCGTATCTTCCTTCGCGAAACAAGGGCTCCACAACTTGTTCCTGCTCGCCGATGCGTTGCGCCAAACCCTTTTCCGCCGTGTCCTGCAGCAGACTGGCATCCAACGTCGCCGGAATCTGCAGCTCTGCCTTGCGCAGGATGTTGCGGATGCGCTTGTTAGCCGCGGCGAGGCTTTCCGCGGCAGCCAGTGTTCGAAACTGATGTACCGCCCTGATACGGTGGTCACCATCACTGGGCCGGGAGGGCCTGCGCGCCAATACCGAGTCGACGGTGTCCGGTGCGAAGCCTTGATCGGCATAGTAGCCTTTCAGCCTGTCCATCATGTAGGCGAACACGTCCTGCACGGTGTCCGTAGTCGCCACTTCCTGGTGCAGCTCTGCGGCGACGTTGAGCAAAGAAATTAGGTCCAGGCTCAGTGGGGTCTCGATGAGGATTCGCAGTACGCCGAGCGCCGCCCGCCGCAAGCCGAACGGGTCTTTCTCTCCGGTCGGTTTTCCGCCTATGGCGAAGATCCCGACCAAGGTGTCGAGTTTGTCGGCGATCGCGATGACCCGCCCGCAATCGGTCGACGGAAGATGGTCTCCAGCATGCCGGGGTAAATACTGTTCCTCGAGCGCGGCCGCTACGATTTCGGTTTCCCCGCTCTTGCGTGCGTAATAGCGGCCCATGATCCCCTGCAGCGCGGGGAACTCGGTCACCATGTGGCTCAGCAGATCGCACTTGCTCAGCTGCGCGGCCCGCACCGCTTGTTCAGGATCGAGGCCAAGCTGCGGAGCTATCGCTGCTGCGATACCGGCCACGCGCTCACTCTTCTGCAGGAGACTTCCCAAGCGTTCCTGGAAGACCACCGATCCGAGCGCGTCGCGTCGCGCCATCAGGGGTTGCTTTAGATCCTGTTGCCAAAAAAAAGCCGCATCGCTAAAACGCGGGCGGATCACCCTTTCGTTTCCGGCCCTGATCTGCGCGGGATCCGTGCTTTCGATATTGGCCACCGCGATGAAGCGCGGAAGCAATTCTCCGCTGGCGGAATCTACCACCGGAAAGTACTTCTGATGCTCCTGCATGGTCTTGATCAGCGCTTCCTTCGGAACCTCGAGAAAGCCGGAATCGAACTCACCGGCCATAGGGACCGGCCACTCAACGAGTGCGCTGACCTCATCGAGAAGACCGGCTTCGATAAGCGCAACCCCACCGACCTCGGCCGCCAGGCGCTCGACCCCGACTCGGATCCTGTCCCGGCGATCCGCAAAATCCGCCAAGACCCGCGCGCCCTCGAGTAGTTCGGCATACGATGCGGGCGTTGTGATCGGGAGTGGCTCCGGTGCGTGAAAACGGTGTCCTCGGGTGCTGTTTCCGGCCTCCACGCCGAGGATCCGGCAGGGCACCACTTGACTATCCAATAGGACTACGACCCAGTGCACCGGTCGCACGAACTCGTCGCTACGGTCGCCCCAGCGCATGCGCTTCGGGATCGGAAGCTCAGCGAGGGCCTGTTCCACCATCCGCGGTAGCAGTTCTACCGCGCGCTTGCCGGGTTTCTTTTGGCGAAACACCAACCAGGCGCCCTTTTCCGTCTCTTCTTTCGCAATCTGCTCGAGAGGAACACCACAGGAGCGAGCAAACCCCTCCCCGGCCTTGGTCGGGCTGCCGGCCGCGTCAAACGCGGCGCGCAATGCCGGTCCTTTCCTTTCCACCTGTTGTTCGGGCTGAGACAGTGCAAGGTCGCTTACAAGAACCGACAAGCGCCGAGGGGTGGCGTAGCGACGCAGTTCGCGGAACTCCAGGTGCTGTTGGCGCAACTGGCGCTCGAGTCCCTGGAGAAAGGCTATCGAAAGCTCATTCAGGGCCTTCGGTGGGAGTTCCTCCGTACCGATTTCGACTAGCAAGTCGGCGAAGTCAGCCATGCGCTGCCTCCTTCTCAGACTTCAGCATGGGAAATCCCAGCGCCTCACGGCGTTCGAAATAAGATCGAGACACCTCGCGCGCCAGTGTGCGCACCCGCAGGATGTATCTTTGCCGTTCGGTGACCGAGATCGCATGCCGCGCGTCCAGGAGATTGAAGGTATGCGACGCCTTAAGCATCTGTTCATAGGCGGGCAGCGGAAGACCCAGGTCGTTTAAGCGCCTGCTCTCGCCCTCGCAAGTGTCGAACCAGGCAAACAGGGACTGGATATCCGCCTGCTCGAAATTGTACGCGGATTGCTCTACTTCGTTCTGGTGGAACACGTCCCGATAGGTCACCCGGCCATAGGGCCCATGGGTCCAGACTAGGTCGAAGACGCTCTCCACCCCTTGCAGATACATTGCGATACGCTCCAACCCGTAGGTGATCTCTCCGGTTACGGGCCGGCAGTCGAGGCCCCCAACCTGTTGAAAATAGGTGAACTGGGTAACTTCCATTCCATTGAGCCAAACCTCCCAGCCCAGCCCCCAGGCACCGAGAGTAGGTGACTCCCAGTTGTCTTCCACAAACCGGATGTCGTGGACCAACGGATCGATCCCGAGCATGCGCAGCGAATCGAGGTAAAGCTCCTGAATGTCGAGAGGGGATGGTTTCAATACCACCTGATACTGATAGTAGTGTTGCAAGCGGTTGGGGTTCTCGCCGTAGCGCCCGTCCGTGGGCCGGCGCGACGGCTGCACGTAGGCGCAACTCCAAGGTTCCGGGCCGATTGCGCGCAGGAAGGTGGCTGAGTGAAATGTGCCGGCTCCCATCTCCATGTCGTAGGGCTGCAGCAACACACAACCCTGGTTTGCCCAGTATTCCTGCAGCGCTAAGATCAGTCCCTGGAAGGTCTGGGTGTCTCGTCGCGCGAGTGGCGGTATCGATGTCAAGGCAGGGTCCTCGTTTGCACCTGGGCGCAAAAGTATATAGCCGCAGGGGGCGGTTTGACCATCAAAGCGAAGGCTCGGCGGCTTCCTGCATGCTGCATTTCTGTTATAAACGAAGATTCGGAACGGACCGTTAGAGCTTTCGATCCATGCGAGACACTCCTGCAAAAGCCATTGCGCTGATCTCTGGCGGACTGGATTCCATGCTCGCGGCAAGAGTCGTCCAGGAGCAGGGGGTTCACGTCGAAGGGATCAATTTTTTTACCGGATTCTGTGTCGAAGGTCATACGCACGCCATCCGTAAGCAAGATCGTGCGAAGCCGCAACGTAACAACGCCCTCTGGGTCGCGGAACAGTTGGGGATGCGTTTGCACATTGTCGATATCGTCGACGAATACAAGCAGGTCCTGTTCAATCCCAGATATGGCTTCGGTGCGAATCTCAATCCTTGCCTCGATTGTAAGATCTTCATGATACGCAAGGCCCACCAATGGATGCTCGCACACGGATTCGATTTCATCGTTACCGGGGAAGTGGTGGGACAGCGACCGAAATCCCAACGCAAGGAAACAATGCCCGTGGTGGCAAAGGAGTCGGGTGCGGATGATCTTTTGCTGCGCCCCTTGAGCGCGAAGAACCTCCCCGAAACCCGGGCCGAACGCGAAGGCTGGGTTGCAAGAAGCGCACTCTATGGATTCAACGGACGCAGCCGTAAGCCGCAGATGCAGCTGGCCCGAGAATTCGGCTTTTCCGACTACGCTCAGCCTGCGGGAGGCTGCTGCTTCCTTACCGATGCCGCATACTCCGCCAAGCTCTCCGATCTCTGGGAACACCGGGGCAGCCGCAACTACGATCTGGATGACATCATGTTGCTCAAAGTCGGCCGACACCTGCGGCCCAGCCCGCGTTTCAAGCTGATCATTGCCCGGGAAGAGGGGGAGGTTCGGTTCCTGGAGGGGTACCGGAAACAGTTTATTCATCTGCAGACGGTCAGCCACGCGGGTCCTCTCGCCCTGATCGATGGAGATGTCGATGACGATGAGCTGCAGCTTTGTGCGCGCCTAGTTGCGCGTTTCAGCCAGGGTCGACAAGCGGATCGGGTAGAGTTACGGATAGTAGGGCTCGACGGAAACGCCAGCCTGACGTCCGTTTCGCCGATGCCGGCGGATGCGATCCCGGAAAGCTGGTATCGATGAGCAGGATCGTTATCGATGCTCGGCGCCTGCTATGTCCGATGCCGGTGATCCGGGTTCAGGATCAGGTCGCGACGCTCGCACCGGGGACGCTCGTCGACGTGATCTGTACCGATCCTGGGGCCCTAAACGATATTCCAATGTGGTGCCGGATCAATGGCCACGAAGTGGTTGAGACCGTTTCCAAAGGCGGCGAGTATACGGTTGTACTGCGACTCGCGGAGCAAGATCCCTGATTGACTTGCCGGCTCCGCGAGGTCGCGGATTCCGCTTTGCGTCGCGCTCTATTCAACTCCAGGCCCGTCCGTGCGATCTAAGATGGTGCACTGACGACCCGCGATGCACTGTTATGGTGCTCTCCAGGGAATCTACCCTGGATCCGGCGCAGAGGGGCCCCGGTCAGCTCTCTTTCT
This sequence comes from Chromatiales bacterium, assembly GCA_024639625.1. Classification (GTDB taxonomy): domain Bacteria; phylum Pseudomonadota; class Gammaproteobacteria; order Chromatiales; family Chromatiaceae; genus JAHEIA01. Next base: position 253 of record JAHEIA010000039.1, on the reverse strand, counting down.
GCCCGGGTTGCGAGCAGCATAACCCACCGAATGCGGCTCTAGGGCCTGTGCAGGGGCACGCTAAGAACTCGAAACAGCTCGCTTGAGGCTCTGGGACTAGAGGTCCAGCCGATTCTGGCACATAATCTGCAAACTGCAGGAGACGGAAATGATCCCATGAGCTGCATGGCCACCCTGAGGGGATCGCTAAAATTATCTTGACCACCAGGTTTTCAATCTACGTTGGAGTAAAGTTCCGATGGCATCGAAAGTA
>JAHEIA010000397.1 GCA_024639625.1 Chromatiales bacterium | reverse complement strand
CACCAGCAAGGTGTCCGGCACCTTTTCCCGAACTTGTCGTTGGGCCTCCAGAAGCAGATCTTCTTCCCCTTCGTGGGTGCTCGCGGCCACCCAAACGGGCCGGTCGACGCCCCATAGGCGGCGCAAGACCTGGGCTTGTTCCCGCAGGCTCGCCGCCAGATGAATGTCGAACTTGATGCTCCCGGTGACATGCACGTCCTCCGGGCGAGCACCCAATCGGCGGAAGCGCTGCGCATCGGAGTCCCCCTGGGCCGCAATTACGTTGATCTGGCGCAACGTGTCGCGGGTAAACCGTGGAACGCGCGCATAGCCAGTTGCCGACCGCGCCGATAGACGAGCGTTCGCAAGCACCGTGGGAATCCCCCTCTCCTTGCAGCAACGAAGCAGATTGGGCCAGATCTCGGTCTCCATGATCACAGCGACGGCGGGCCCTGTGGCAACGAGAAAACGTTCGAGAAAGCGCGGAATGTCGTACGGAAAATAGACGTGGAACACCTGGTCACCGAAAAGCTGGCGGACCCGCTCGGACCCTGTGGGCGTCGTGGTCGTGACCACGACTGGCAATTCTGGATAATGCTGAAACAGCAACTTGATCAAACCGGCGGCGGCCTGCACCTCACCGACCGAAACGGCGTGAATCCATAGGGAAGGGCGCTGCCAGCGCGGAGGGGTGAAGATCCCGAACCGCTCTTTCCAGCGCTGCCGGTAGGCGGGGGCGCGCAAGCTACGCCAGAGCAGGCGCAGCAGGACGAGGGGCATGAGCAGGTAGGTAAGGAAACGGTAGACTGCGCGCATCAGCGCGTCCCGCGGAGTACCGTCTCGGCTGCGGTCACATTGTGCCGCAGATGATTGGCGTTGATGGTGCCTACAATCACACTGCTGACACCGGGTTGGGAAAAAACGAATTGCAGGGCATCGGCAACCCCCTGTTCGCCGCTGATGTGACCGCTGTGCAGGGCTTTCTTGATCAAGACACCTTTGTTGTGCGCGTGCGCCGCCTGGAGGACCGGTATCTCCTCGCGCTGCAGTGGGTTGCAGGTTGCCATTACCAGATCGCACAACTGCACCGTAAGCAGCCCACCGTCTAGCGTCTTGCTGGACATGCCATGGGCGCGGATCGCGCCGGCCTCTTTGAGCCGGCACAGGGTGTCGAGGACCTCCGTCTGCCGGAGGATATGCAGGTCGTCCCCATTGGAATGGATCAGTACCGCATCCAGATAATCGGTACCCAGGAGCCGCAGGCTGCGTTCCACACTTCGTCGCGTGCCGCGCGCGGAAAAATCGAACCGCGATGCACCGTCGACGAAGCTCTCACCAACCTTCGACACGATAACCCAATCCTCGCGGCGCCCGGGTAAACACTTGCCCAGGCGCTCCTCGCTGTTGCCATACGCCGGCGCGGTATCGAGCAGGTTGAGGCCAAGCTCCTGCGCCAGCGCCAGCAAATCGCGGACCTGGGCATCCTCGGGGATCTGGAAACGGGCCGGGTATTTCACCCCCTGGTTGCGGCCGAACTTGACGGTACCCAAACCGAGGGGGCTGACGCGTATTCCGGTGCCTCCGAGGGCCCTCAGATCCATTTCTCCTCCGCTTCCCAAGGCAGCGGCGCCTGCGCCGGACGCGGCAAGCCTGCTAGCGGCTCCGTGTTCCCGGGTTGCGGCGAAATCCCCAATTGCCGCAACGAGTCCAGGACTCGGGCCACCGCCCTCGGGGCAAACGCCAGCTTGGTTGGCCAAACCGTGATCACCCCCGCGTCCCGGGCAACGCAACAATCCACCGGGCGCCTGCGCAGCGGCTGCCTCTCTTCGGCCCGGTTCACGCGCAGGGTAGCCCATCGCACGTCCCGCAGTTCGATCCAGGGCAAGAGCTCGCGCAGTTCGCGCTGCGCGCAGATCACCTGCTCCGTTTGGCTGCGCCCGGCTCCGCTTTCCGCCAACTCTCCACCGAGATACCAAACCACGTTCCCCCGGACCGATGGATAGCTGGTAATGGTGAGGCGCGGATTGACCGATGCGCCGAGGCAGTGGGCGTGCAGCTTGGGCAGCGCTCCTTGCAGCATCACCATGTGTAGCGGCCGCAGCTGCATCGGCGGTCGGTCCCGGCCGAGCATCGCCAGAAGTTCCGCGTTTCCCGACCCGGCCGCCAATACCAGGCTCCGCGCCTGAACCTCGATCCAATCGCCATTCTCCGTGCCCAGGGAGACGCTCGGCGTCGCCCCTGTTTCCCATGTGATCCTGGCATCGCCGGCAGACCGATAGACGGCTTCCCCGCAGAGCTTCGACAAGGCGTCGATCAGCGAACGCAGGTCCAACACCGGCTCATCCAGACGCAGCACCGCGCCACGGAATTGGGCGTTGCGAAAGGCTTCCGGGCGCTCCGCGCCGGTGAGCCGGACGACCCGGCTGCGCAGTGCCTTGGCGGCGAAAAAGCCACGTACCCTGGAGGTGAGGACACCTTGCGCCCAGAGATACTGGGCTTGCGAAAGCACCCGAACGGCGCGCAGATCGAGTTCGCCCTTGCCGGCCAGGCAATCGCGCCAGAGCGCCGGCATCGCAGCGATCGCCTCGGAGGCGGCGGAGGCGCTTCCGTCGAGCGCATACTTGATACCGCCGTGAATGATCCCCTGCGAAGCCGGGGTTTGCACCCCGCCAAGAAAACGCCGCTCGATGAGCGCCGCGGAGTATCCTAGAGTGCGCAGCCGGGCAAGCGTCCACAGACCGGCGATACCCCCGCCGAAGATCAATACATCGACATTCGCCGACAGGCTCATCCTGTGCAGCCCCTTCCGGTGACCCATGCCGGCAATGGCCCGCTCCGGCACACGGGTTGCTTCACTTGGCCCTATCCTCGCGAATCGCACGGATCAGGCTGGTCGTAGAACACCCCTCCACGTAGTCCAGCACCAGGACTTCGCCACCGGCGTCGCGCACGCAGCGTCCCCCCGGGATCTGCTGCGGGTCGTTGTCGCCCCCTTTCACCAGGAAATCCGGGCGCAGGCGGCAGATTAGGCGCTCCGGGGTCGCTTCGCCAAAGGGAACAACCCAATCGACACAGGCCAATGCAGCCAGTACTGCCATACGGTTCGGCAATCGGTTTACCGGCCGATCCGGGCCTTTCAAGCGACGCACGGAAGCATCGGTATTTACCGCAACCACCAGCCGATCGCCGAGCCGACTGGCCTGCTCAAGGTAAGCCACGTGGCCGGCATGCAGGATATCGAAGCACCCGTTGGTGAAAACGATGCGCTCGCCCTGGGCGCGCGCCGCAACCAGCCTTGCCAGCAATTCCTCTTCGGCAACGACACCCCGGTGCGTCACCTGGTGCTCGTGCACCGCCTGGCGCAGCTCGTCTACCGTAGTCGTCGCAGTACCCAGCTTGCGAACTACGATCCCCGCGGCCAGATTGGAAAGCTGAGTTGCCGCTTCGATACTCAGACCGGCTGCGAGCCCTGCCGCCAACACCGCGATCACGGTATCGCCAGCGCGGTGACGTCAAAGACCTCGCGCGCGTGGGTCGGCAGATGGCGGGGGTCGCGGCCTTGCTGCACCAGGGACATTCCCTTCTCTCCACGAGTGACCAGCAGAGCATCGAGCCCCTGTGATTGCAGCAAGCCCTCGGCGCGGCGCACCAGGTCCTCGTCGTC
>JAHEIA010000396.1 GCA_024639625.1 Chromatiales bacterium | reverse complement strand
AAGCGTAGGGTCCGATTATCTGTGCGTCCACGAATATGTGGGGCGGATCGTAGGTCGATATCAGGGTGCGCCACCCCACTGGAACACCACGTATCCGGATGCGGTAGTCGATGAGCTGGCCTTCTTTCATCTGCACGGGCTCTGGGCAAAGCAGCCGGAAACGCAGCCAGGGTGGAGTAATCAAAGCCAGGTTTTCCGGCTTCTCAAAGAACGGGAAGATCCGTTCCAGGGGCCGCGGTATCCATTGCTCTCGCTTGAGTTCGTAGACCGTCATCGCTCGTCTTCCCGCGGCACCCAGCAGTTCTCCGCACAGCGTCCGCGCTTCCGCCAGCGAGCGAATAGCGAATAGATCCGATCGATCAGCGGCAATAGGCGGGTACGCCGTAGCAGCCGAGTCAACCAGCGATATCGCGGTAGTTGGTACCAAACCTCGGCAAATGCCCAAGCCCCTGTCTGCCAACGACCGTCCGCGTCGAGCACGTGGAAACGGCTCATCGCGACCTCCATCTCGAGGCCGAACTGCGCCAGTACGCCAGGTTCGCGAGTGATGTCGACCCAGCGCAACCGGTGGTCCCGATCCAGTCGTCGGTAGTGGGCGATCTCCCGGCTGCACAACGGGCAGCCGCCATCGAAGAAAACGGTTGGACGAGGATAACCCTGCACTCGCTGTTCACCTGTTACCTTGGACACAATCATCGACAGGCTGCCTCGTTATGTTCGGATGCTATGCGGCTTCACCTTTGAAGCTCTTTCGATATACGTGTTTCCCGCATTGCCAGATCACCGATCTGCGCTCGCCCGAGCGCCGGCACGTGGCAAAAAAAAAGCGCCGCTGGGGGGGCGGCGCAACAGGGATAGTGGTTCCACAACCACTCTCGCTTCAAGGAGGCCTCATGGGGCCAAGGGTCGCGGGTGCAAGGCCCTACCCCACGCTGTATCTCAACCCACGGTCTCGCGATAACTGTGCCAGGTGGCGTAACCCAGTACCGGGAAGATCACCAGCATGCCGACAAAGAGGGTGAGAATGCCGACCACGGTTAGCGCTACGATCAAACCAGCCCAGACCGACATCGCCGCCGCATTCCGCGCCACGACCCGAGCGCTAGCTTGTATTGCGGTAATCGGACCGCAGTCTCTATCCACGATCATCGGGATGGCAATCGCGCTGGTCACGAATACCGCTGCTGCTAGCGCGAAACCGATCAGAATAAAGTACGCGAGGGCTACCGGATCGCCAGATCCCGAAATCACACCCATGTAACCCTCAGTAGTGATTGTGACAGTGTTGAATTTTAGGGCGAACAACAGCGCGGAGACACGAACCCAGGCGGCCATGATCAGAGCAAGAAACACCCCAAAAAGGGCCAGGTTGGTGCTTCTGCTGCGCAACAGCGTCAGCGCCGCGCCTATGCTAACCCGCTCCCCCGCCTCTTGCTGCCTGCCCGCCACATAAACGCCCGCGGCCAGGACCGGACCTATCAGTAGCAATCCAGTCAGGAAGGCGACCGTGAACCCCGGCATTTCCGAGATCAGGTATGTTGTTCCGGCGGAAAATGCTGCAAACAGGAAACCATAAATAGTGCTGGCCACGGGCGCCTGCTTAAAGTTCCTGAATCCGACACTTAGCCAGCGAAAGGGCGCAACGGTGTCGACCCTACGGATATCCGCGGGCCGCTCGGCTAATCCACCAATGGACTGAGATTGGTTCACGTACATCGGACTTTCCTCCTAAGCTAACTACAAATCTTGTTTCGAACATTACTGAGCAGCGGGTCGACTCTCTACGGTTCCCAGAGTAGCTGCGAGTTGCTCTTGCCGAGTCATACGCCGTTCGCTGGGAAACGGATCACTTGCAGTCTCCCGCAGGCAAATCCGATTCCGGCAAGGGTAATTCTGACTCGTGACATGAACGGAGTGCGCATTTCGTCACGTCGAGTCTAAAGTTTTCTCCGATACTCGTTGCTGACCCGTCAACCGGGTAAATCATTCGGGCTCTATAGCAGCGTCAGGACCCGCACTTGGTGACTCGCGGATCGACTCGTGTCGCTCCGCTGAATCTCGATCCACACCTCTTCGCCCGGGACTCGGTCGAGCATCGCAAGCCTTACGTCATCCAGACCTTCGATCCGCTCCCCCGCAATATTCACGACGCGATCTCCCGGGCGTAGATCCGTCGCCTCAGCGGGGCTCCCGGGAGCGATCGCACGGATCGCAACACCTTCATCATCAATTGCGAGCATCATTCCGAAACGCCCTGGCGGAGCGAGGCTGATATCGCGTTCGGCAATGACATAATCGACGGCGTCCCCGACGGAGCCTTCGTCGGGTCCCGTTACGATCACGGAATGGGCTCCTGGTGCGATGCTGGCGACTCGGCTGGGTATGGCGTCTTCGAACGCAAGGTGTCCCGATCCTGCGAGCACTACCATGGTGCGAGTAGGATTCTGGTTCAGGAAGTTACCTGCCACACGTGCCATGTGCTCGTCCCAGAGCAGCTGCACGTCAACGAAACGGTGGAAACGTTCGTCGGAGAGACTCCCATGCATTTCGAAAATCGATCTCAGTCTCTCGCGGTACGCTCTACCCGGTTCGCTCACCAAGCCAAACAGGCGAGTTCGGTCTGCCGGCGAGAGAGCATCCCTTCCGTTTTCCGAAACCCGACTCACGTCTTCGCTGGAAGCGTTTAGGGCAATCACGGGGATTTTGTGCCGTCTGGCGTAGCCTAAGATGTCGCGGTAGAGCCGAAAATCGTATCTCCAGCGGTCATAGTACTCGGTCCGCTTGAGTAAGGTCTTCTCCCCTATCGAGCCCGCGATGTAGGCATCTAGGTATCGCTGGAAGGGCTCCTGGAAAAACTCCACCCCTATCGCTAAGCTCACTCCGCGCTCGTGCAAGCCCCGAATGATTGCCAACTGGTTGAGGTGATGGTCGAAACGGTCATGAGTTTCGCCCACATAGATCACACGGTCGCTTTCAAGCGCATCGAGGAGACGCTCGAACGCCAGAGTGTTTTCCGGTGGAATAAGAGCTGCTGGTGCGCTGTCTGGCATCTCTGTCGCTGGCTCATCAGGCGCGCTCGAAGATGCGACGTCGACTCGATGCGGCGCACTGCAAGCTGAGATAGCCGCTGCGGCAACGATCGCTGCACCCAGAGCAAGGCGAAGTATCGATCGGTTGGTAGATTGCATGGTTACGCCCTCGTTGAAATCCCGGGAGGCATATGCGATCGTCGACGGGCGAAAGTCTGGGTGTGGTTCGCCGACGTTCTACCCGGTTGTCAATGACTGTACGCATGTGCACGCGAAAGAGATCACCCCAGCGGTCCTGCCTCAATTGAAAGCGCCCGGTTTGGGTTCGCCACTGCAACGCTCCTCCCGGCTCCTCGGGACCCGTGGCATCTAGGCTCAGGGGTTTTGGACACTCCGCTACCTCTTGTGCTAGCGTTCCGGGACCAACCATCCAAGAAAGCTGACCATTTTGTTGTCGGAGACTTCAGGATCCCGGCACCCGTGGGGAGATGGGGCAGACACCACCTAGGCGCAGCGAATCTCAACGGAGTGTGTAGATTGCGATACCGCGGCAAACCGAACACCCGCTTCAGCGACAAGCGCCTGCTCCGCTACCTCGCCAACGCGGGCCGCAGCGGCGCC
>JAHEIA010000395.1 GCA_024639625.1 Chromatiales bacterium | reverse complement strand
CCCATATAGCGCTAGCGGGCTACGCGGATCTATGGCTCGCAACCGCGTTCTCCTTGGCGGGAATTGCCGTCTTGGCTTGGGTTCACACGCATCATGCGGGGCAGGGCGTTTTAGCTCTACTCTTGGCCCTCGCATGTTCTCTGATCAAGCTGGAAGGTATCGTTTGGGCGCTGACGCTCGTGCCCGCTGGACTGGTCGCCCTGGCGGGCAAAGGTCGGCGGTTGCTCGCCATCGTGCTCGGGCTTAGCGTACTTCTCACCGGTACGGTTCTGCTCGTTGCGGTCATCGAGCCGAGACTCTTCACCGAAACCTCAATCGCCGAGAAGATCGCGGCTACCCTCCAGCACGAACCGCCGTCTTCGGAGGCATCGGTGGGCCTGGCGATAACCAGGAATCTGTTCCTTCTGGGGAATTGGAACCTACTGTGGTATCTGTTTGCCGCAACGCTCCTCGTGTTGCCGCTGCTTTGGCGGTCGGGTTTTTCCCGACTCCTGGGAACCGGGTTGCTGGTGGTTTGTACCTTAGCGCTCCCGGTTTACGTCTTCTTCTTTACTGGCGCGTTTCGCTGGGCCGTCGATTACACCGCGCTGAACCGGATTCTGCTGCATCTCGCGCCCTTGTATGTCTTCATTATCCAGCTGGCCTGGGTGCAGACACGAAATAGCCAACGTGCCCCGTACTCTACCGACCGTCAGGACCGAGGCGCGGTTCCGGTCTCCAGCAATCGATAGAGCCGTGCCAGATCGTCTCGGTACACAAGTTCCAGGCGAACGCGCACCTCCTCCTTGCGCAGGAACGGATTTTTCTCGTTTTCTCCCTCGCCTAGCGACAGGATGAAATCGCCAGGCTTCATGCGATCGAAAAAGGACGCCGCGCTTCGGTATGCGAAGGGATTATGCGGCAATAAATGGTACTGCAATCGCTCGCGTTCCCACTCGCTCCGGTTCCCGCTTTTCGACGTCAGGATCAAAATTCTCTGGGGGTGCTGCGGTAACTCCGCCTTCACCCGATCCGCAAGAAAAACCAGGTCTGCGTCGCGTTGACTATGGTTCTTTTCCTGCCAACTCTTTCCCGCATATCGATCTGCGGTCAAGGTCAGCTGCCGCCACGCCTCGATCCCCCAGCGCGCATCGAGCACCAACCAGGCAATGACCGCAATTGCGGCAAGCACACGAAGATCGACAGCCCCGCGCAGAAATCCGAAAATCAGATAACCCAACGCAGCCACACCCAGCCAAACCGCCGCGGCAAGTGTTGCCGGCAGCGCCATCTCCGCCGCCCCGAGATTGAGGAAATTGGCTGTTTTCTGCGTCAACGGAGTAAATACCAACCACGCATCGGCCAGGGCGCGCAGGCTCATCTCGATCGAGGGCGGAAAGAGCGCCATCGACTGGAACCGGGTGTTCGAGTCGGAAACATTCTCAAATGCGAGTCCGATCTCGGAGATCCGGCCCTTCCAACCTCGCTCCTTGCGCAAGTCGAGGACTCCGCCCCGGGGACCGGACCAATCAAGCGCGACAACAGTGTGCTTGCGGTTGCCGAGACGACGCCAGAACAGGAGCACCGAGATCTCCGGGTCGATCTCGGAAGCTTGCCACTGGAAAAACCCGTGGTTGCCTGCATCGATCTCGATGGGCCCCGACGTGACGAGGATGCGCTGGCGTTTGGACGGAGTTAGGCGAGTACTTCCGTCCGGCTCCGTACTCATCCGTCCTTCGATCGTCCGCAGCTCTTCCGCAACCAACACAAATCCATCGCCTGCAACCAGGCTGCCACTAGTCAAGGTGCCGTCGAGTGCCAACACCGTGGCCACAAGCAGCAGGCCGCTGAACAGCAGCCAGCCCGCCGCAGCAAAGACGATGCCCGAAAGTTTTAGCACAGGCCGTTTTTTCAACGACACCATCAACACTCCACGAATGCCCGTCTGGCAGGGCCTGATTCCCAATGCAACGTCATTTTCCTCCGAAACCGGGCAGGAACCAAAGCCCCCAGGGAGGCCTAAACCTCGTCCGCCGGCCGAAACAGGAGATATTGCCGAACATCCGAGCGTAGTCACGATGCGCACTAGCGCGACAACATACTATCGATCGCCCATCAAGCTCCCGGGAAATGCGCCACATCTTGGGCTCGATCCAGTATCCCGGTTGTTCCTTGGCCCCAAATCCGAGAATTACGCACCGGCTTGCTGGCCCAAGCACGTCCATGCCGTGGCACGTGCCGCATTGGTTGCAGCAAGACATCAACAGAGCCGTGCCGACGGCCGGGTTCCATAGCCGCATACCCCCTAGTCGCTGAAGTTTTCGAGAAGGGCGGTTGGGGGCTCGGGAGCGTGAAACATACCTGGCTAAAGACGGCATAGACGCGCTTTCATTTTTTTCCTAGGCAGCCCATGGTACGGCTAACAGTGGCGGAGACCACAGCAATAAAGGCTCCCGTGGCGCAAATGCCTGCGGATCCGGTGGCTTAAAGAACCAAACCTGTGATCGATGAACGGACTTCCTCACGACGGGTAGCGCCGTTCTGAGCTGAAAGACACGCGCAATGCCCGAAAGAGTCGGGCACTTCACAGGTTGTCCTGACCTGATCGCGGACGACCGTGCAGAAAGCCAATCCTCCTGCCCGAGAGCCGCCAGGACAATCACGCGGATCTACGATTTAACATAATATACATTATACGCATTATCCATATCCCCAGCCGTCTTGGCTGACAATGGTTCTTCGCGTACGTCAGAATAGAGCTACCCGATGCCGAGAAGTTCGGCGGTAACCACCACTCCGGGAGGTTCGTCTCATGTGCGGAGCGCTTTCTTTCCGATATCTAGCACGATCGATTGCGCTAATCTGCCTGCTGGTCGCAGGACTCCAGAGCCAGACCCTGGCGCAAGAGCAAGCGCTGAGTCGCGGCATCAATCATCACTATGAGGACGCCGATTACATGCGGTGGCGTCCGATCTTCGAGTCTCCGCGACGCGAAATCTACGCCCGCCGGACGGACATCGTTGCGGCTCTACACCTGAGGCCCGGGATGACGGTCGCTGACATCGGTGCGGGAACCGGATTCTTTTCCCTTCTGTTTGCCCGTGAGGTCGGCCTGCAAGGTCTAGTGTACGCGGTGGATATCTCCCCGAACTTCGTCGAGAATACGGTCCGCCGTGCGAAGGACCAGGGATTGCCAAACGTTAGAGGAATCCTTAGCACGCCGCGCACGGTTTCCCTGCCGGCGGGATCGATCGAGGTCGCGTTTGTTTGCGACACCTACCATCATTTCGAGTATCCACAGGATATGTTGCGGTCGATCCATGCTGCGTTGCGGCCGAACGGATCCTTGTTCGTCATCGATTATCGAAAGATCCCCGGGCTGAGCTCCGGTTGGGTCATGAATCACGTGCGAGCGAATCAGCGCGAAGTGATCGCGGAGATCGAAGCCGAGGGGTTTCGTTTGGAGGAAGAGTTCGCGCTATTGCCTGCGAATTATTTCTTGCGCTTCAAGAAGCTTTGATCAGACAAAGGCATGAGAGATCGGTTAATTCTATCTAAAATATTAGAAATACATGGTTACGCATTGATTAATATCATTTATCTAATGATGCTACTCCGCAGTATAGGCGCGATTTTCGCACCGCTGATACGGCAATCGTAACCTCGTCCGTTTGCCAGGTC
>JAHEIA010000394.1 GCA_024639625.1 Chromatiales bacterium | reverse complement strand
CCTCGCGGGCCTGCAGCTCGATCAGAGCCCCGTGCGGCAGCAGGGTGTTGGCATGCAGGAACAGAAGCCACTCGCCCCGCGCGACAGCGGCGCCGGCGTTCATCTGGCAGGCGCGGCCTTTTGCCGCCTGCAGGAGCCGAACCTCCGGCCATTCCCGCAGCAGGGACCGCGTGCGGTCCGTACTGCCGCCATCGACGGCGATGATCTCGCGCTCTCCGGGCAGACCGGCGAGGTGGCCGAGGGTCAGCGGCAGGGCGCGCTCCTCGTTGTAGACCGGGATAATGATGGAGATCACGCCGATGCTGTTTCCCGACTACCCGCCATGTCCGTCCATCGCGGGCGGCAACCAAAAGCTTCGCCGGGTCAACGCCCGTTTCCGCCAGCCGAGCATCACAGGCCGGGGTCGGATGTGCCCACAGGGCAAGCCGACCCCGCGGCGGGCTGTTTGGGCACTGCTCAAGATCGCGGCAGCTGCAGGCTGAATTGGACACCCTGTTCGCTGGGCAGGTTTTCGGCGCCCACGGACCCGCCGTGGAAGGCGCTGATCAGACGCACCAGATAGAGCCCCAGTCCGAGATGCGGTTCTGCATCGCCGCTTCGCTTGCGCAGCGAAACCATGGAGTCGAACAGTCGCCGGTCCCCGGTATCCGGGAGGGGCGGGCCCTGGTTGCGTACAGTCAGCACGGCGCGGTCTCCCTGGGTCGTCAATGCAAGGTCGATCGGCGTTCCGGGGCGGTGAAAATCCACCGCGTTGGAGACCAACTTGTCGAGCGCCTGAACGATCAGGTCGGCGCAGGCCTCCGCCTGAATCGGGTCCGTCGGCAGTTCGGTCTCGAAGCCGGTCTGCGGATAAACCGCACGGTAGTTCTCCGCGGCTGCGCGGACCAGGGCGCAGAGGTCGCAGGGCTCGATCTCTGCATGCTGCAGGGCCTGCTCCAGGCGTGTGGCCTCGTGCAGTTGGGCGACTAACCGGCTCAGGCGGCGGACGCCTTCGTGCGCCCGCCCCAGATAGCGGCTCGACGCAGCTGGATCGGTTTCCTGGTCCAGGTTTTCCAGTGAGGACTGCACCACGGTAAGCGGGGTGCGGATCTCGTGCGCCAGGCGCGATGCCGCAGACTCCAGGTGGCGGTTGTACTCTGCCAGACGGCCGAGCACGCTCGAGAAACTGCGTTCGAGGTCTCCGATCTCATCGTACTGGCGGCCCGGTTCGATTGCTGCGAGGATCCGTCCGTCCGCTGCGACGGCGGCCTCGGTCCGGTCCCGCAACCTTCGGATGCGCCGCGTGAGATAGGACGCGAAGCCGAGCAGCAGCAGGCTGGTGGCGGCGAACAAGGCGAGGGTGACCAGGATCAACCGCTGCAGGGCTTGATGCTGAATCGAGGCGATGCTGTTGGTGGTCTGTTCGACGATGACCGCGCCCAGCGCCTGGTTCGCGGAAAGTATCGGGTAGGCGGCGGAGAGGATCACCGCCCGCTGGTCGGGAGTGCTGCGCCGCCAGGTCGCAGGCTCGCCCGCCAAGGCCGCGCTGATGCCTTCTCCCTTGAGTTGGGATGCCCGCGCAAGGTCGTCCCGGAAATCATCTCTCGGCGCCTTCAGGACCCACTGCAGAAAGGCGGCCATCAGGCCCTGTGGTGGCGATTCTCCAGTCTCCGGCAGCTCGCTGGACCGCTGTAGGTGGCCTTGTCTTGCCAGCACCTGGCCAGCCGAGTCCAACACCCAGACCCGGGCATCCGGGTATTCGAGGTCATGCAACAGATTGGCGATCTTGGACGAAGGGGTGACGATCATGCCCAGCTCTGCGCTGCTCCGCAGGTTGGAGGTGACTACCCGGCCTTCCAGTCTGCGGCTTTCTGCATCGTCCACGTCCCCCACCGCCACGCCGAAACGCTTGCCTAGGAGCGAACGGGGGATGCGGATCTCCAACGTGTAGCCCTCGGGTGTTTCCTGCCATTCGCCCTTGATGCGTACTTCCGAGTCCACCGGGTACGGGTTCCCGGGTTCCGGGCCGAGCCGATGCGCATTGACCCAGCCCGGGGAAAGGGTCGCGAGCTGATAGCGTGCCAGGCTACCGTCGGCTTGATCGGTCACGATCTCCAAGTGGTCGCTGCGGTCCAGGCGGATGCTGTTCGGGCTGCGGTAGACAATCTTGTCGTCACGCACCTGCAGCAGCAGGTAGAGGTACTCGTCGCGCATCCCGGCCAGCAGGTCGAATTCCACGCTGGGTCGGGTTGCGTCCGTGGAGTCCCCGCTCGGTTGCGGGAAGTAGTTCTGGGCCTGGTCGAGAACCGCCGACCAGTCTTCGCGATAACCATCGAGCTGAATCGGGCGTTCGAGGGCGCGTGCGTACACCGAGCCGGCGAGCGGCGCAGAACGATCGGCCTCACCGGGAAACAGGGCGCTGCGGCCCTGTAGCAGGTTGCCGATGGAGCGAGCGGTGCCGAGAAGGGTCTGTTCCTGCCCCTGGCGCAGAAAGGTCTCGGTTTCCTGGATGAAGAGATACCCGGCCCAGGGGATCGCCAGCAGGGTCAGGGACACTAGCAGGAGCTGGCCGCGGATGCCGCGGAAGAATCCCTTGGGTTTCGCCTTTGGAGACATGGGGTTTTGGGCGATGACCCCGGTCAAGCGGGCTCGCCGCGCCAGCGATAGCCCACCCCGTAGACCGCTTCGATGGCGTCGAACTCCGGGTCGGCGCGCAGGAACTTGCGACGGATGCGCTTGATATGGGTGCTGATGGTGGCGGCGTCGACCAGGATGTCCGCCTCCTGCATCAATTGGTCTCGCGTCTTTACATGCCCGGGACGCGCCACCAGTGCGCGTACGATCCACAACTCGGTCACCGTCAGCCCCAGCGGCTCGTCGCCCCAGTTGGCCTCGAGGCGGTCATTGTCCAGACGGAGTTTGCCTCTGCGCATCAGACCCTCGTCCTGGGGCGGGTTGGCCAGCGCGTCAAGACGCCGGAACAGCGCGGCGACCCGGGCGCTGAGGTGGGGCAGGCTGATGTCCTTGGTCAAGTAGTCGTCCGCCCCCAGGCGCAGCCCGGAAACCGTATCGAAATCGCTGTCTCTCGCGGTGAGGAAGATGATGGGCAAGCGGGCGGACTCGGCGCGCAACTGGCGGCATAGGTCGAAGCCGCCTTCCACTTCGTCGTCCAGGCCGATGTCCAGGATCACCAGGTCCGGCAGCCGCGCGCGGAAGGCCTGTAGCGCCTGTGGGCGGGAGGGGTAGGCCGCTACCTGATAGCCCTGGCGGCGCAGCGCATCCGCGTAGTTCTCCCGGATCACGGGCTCGTCTTCCACGATAGCAATCGTCTTCCGCATCAATTAGGGCCTGTTAGCACTATGCGGATGCCCAGCGTTGGCCCTCACATGAGGCCAGGCCAGGCGTGCAGAGCGTAGTTTGGTTGCTCCAAATGAGCGATGCGCAACGCCGTATGGGTGCATTTGAGGGCCAACCCGTCGGGACGGGGCCATTTTTCCCCATGACCGCGTTGCACTTTCGCTTATGTACGGCAAGTACACCACGCTCAGTGCGCCTTGTCCTGGGAAAAAATGGCCGCCGTCGATGGATATCCGCATAGTGGTAACAGGCCCAAATAACTTTCGATTTCAGAGCAACTACAGGATATACCGGCTTAGGTCTTCATCTGCCGCCAGTTCTGCCA
>JAHEIA010000393.1 GCA_024639625.1 Chromatiales bacterium | reverse complement strand
GTTCATGTGGGGTGGATGAGGCGCGCCGGGACATTGTCCGGCTCACCCCAAAAACCAAGAGCGCCGTAATCCACCGGGTTGCCGATACATGGTTCGTTGTTTGGTGGATTACGCTTCGCTTATCCACCCTACGGTTGCTACGGGGCAAATCCATAGCATTGTGCTATCGCTGGCCACTCTTTCGTATCCGTGCGACCGCGGCATTCGTACATCCTTGTACGGCACATTGGTTATTGTTCCGCTGCACTCGGCGGTGGATTGGAATTGGTGGATTACGCTGCGCTCATCCACCCTACGGGTGCTAGGTTGATGTAGGGTGGATGAGGCGCGCCGGGAACTCGTCCAGATCACCCCAACACCGGAGCGCGCCGTAATCCACCTATTGCCTCTACATGGACATGACACGGCTAGTCGTGAGCACGCCTTCCAGACCGGCGCACGGCCCGCTCTCGAACCAGAAGTTGCCGCCGCTCATTAGCAGGTTCTCGGTGGGATAGAAATGAACAATCACCACCGAACCGTCGGTCATGGTCGCTTCCGTGATGGGCAGGTCGATATTCCCCATATCGGTCGTGCTCTGCGCATTCGCCGCACAGCCCGTCCCGGTCATCGTGAAATCGGATATCCCCAGTGCCATGGCCGGCGTGACTTCGAAGGTGAAGCTCACGCTGCCCGACGCGGCCAACGACCTCCACGTCCCGCTCCACGGCCCGAGGGCAGCGCCCAGGAATTGGCTGAGCGTAAACGGCATCTTTTCCGTCTCAACGATCACGAAGTTCTGCTTGCTTTGCTGCCACTCCACCAGCACTTCGTAGACATCGGCATCCATACCCACCATCTGTACGACCGTAGCCGGCGCCAGGCTGTCCGCATCGCGCAAAAAGCTGGTGCCGAAGGTCGTCACGTAAAAGGTCGACCGGTCGAACTCGACGCCGTCGGCAAGCGCGCGAAAGGTGTGTTCGCCTGCGGCACAGTTCCCATAGTTGAAGAGGAACACGAACCCGTTATTCGTATCCCCGCACACCCCTTGGGTATCCGCCCGGGTAAGCCCATATGCTGCCTCGACCAGCCTCGTGCCGTTCGCCAGTTTGCAGTCAGCGGCAAGTTCGATCTCCACTTTCCCGGCGTCGCAAACCCAACCCGAAATCGGGGCTACGCCACTATCCGCACCGCCGTCGGCGGGGTTCTCTAGGTTACCCAGCGCGAGGCCGGAAACGGGAAACAAGCATCCAACTAACACCATCGCCAGCCAGGTTGTCATTCGTTGCATCGCGAACCTCCTTGGTATCGAACCCCTCCCTTGCACTCGACCGTAATGTGGTTCGCGCAACATTCCCCTCCTCCATCTTTAATTTTAGACCTCTGGGGGACCGCAAGAGGGGTATCCCGGAAAAAACACGCTCGGCCGATCCCTTATCGGTGTCGACCACTCCCCTACCGGGCATCCCAACCCGATCGAAGCCCTGGCCCCAGCCATTCGCCACGCGATCGAACCGCCGAATGCCGATTGATCGGCGAAGCAGCCGGGCTCAACGCCTGGCAGCGGGAGGCCGGTTGCAGCAGGGCGACGGCTTTACGGCAGCGTTCTCCCGCCCCGTGAGGTCCAGGCTCTGCAACCAATTCGCCCTGCGCCGCGCCCACCAGCCATCCGCCGGGGGGAAGCCGACCCCTTCGAGTGCCTCTTCGATTGCCTGGTAGTCGGTCTCGGTAATCTCGTAGCGCACCTTGAGACGCCGCCTGGCGATATCGACGCAGAGGGCGCGCACTCCCGGCACCTGCGATAGCGCTCGCTCCACCGGTCGGGCATCCGCGGGATGCGCGATCGCCGGGATACGAATCTTGCGGCAAACCTCCCAAGGACCCTGCAACTTCAGCGATGCGTCTGTCATGACAGCCACTCCCCGGGCTCAGCCCGTAAGCAAACTGCGTTTCTGCTCCAGCCGCGGCTCTTCGCTCTCGCCCCGCGCGGGGCATCCCCGCGGGAGCCGCAACTGCGACTCTTGGTGACGTGCGCTGCCCTATCGCCGGGCGTACACGTCGCTGCTGCCGTCGTTGTTGATCGTCAACACGTCGTAGGCGTCCTTGCGCGGCCCCTCCATACCCGGCGAACCCATGGGCATGCCAGGCACTGTCAGCCCTTTGATATCCGGGCGCTCCTGCAACATCCGTTTGATATCGTCCGCCGGCACGTGCCCCTCGACCACATAGCCGCCCACGCGAGCCGTATGGCACGATGCGTTCTCCGGACTCACTCCCGACATGGACTTGATCATGCCTAGATCTTGGCGGTCGATCGCCTCCACTTCGAAACCATTTGCTTCCAGATGGCTCACCCACTTCTTGCAGCAACCGCAGGTAGGGGTCTTGTAGACGGTCACCTTGGGCCCGGCCGTAACAATGGCCTGGTCCGCCGTTACGACACCCGTAAACAGCAATGCGGCCACTGCTACCGATGACCAAAGCGCCTCTCTCTTCCGCCTTGTTGGCGACTCTTCGTTTCGAGTTTTTTGCATCTTGGTTTCCTCTTTGTCAGACCCGTTTGGGTCGAACTGGTTGCACAGCTATCTAGCCTTTCGATCCTGCTTTCGCCATTGTGCGTAGATCTCGTCCGACCAATGGGACTGCACCCAGGCCAGGACAGCGTCGATCTGCCGGGCATTCAACTTGTCCGCAAATGGAGGCATGGATCCGCCCAAGGGTATGCCGCCTGTTCTAACGACCCTGCGCAGGATCTTGAGCGGGTGATGCCAGGCATGGGCCGTACCGTTCAGAGGCGGTGGCGGAAACTTTCCGCTTTCGTCCCGTTTCTTCCACTCGGGCGTACCCTCGGCGTTGTCCTTGTGACAAGGGGCGCAATGCGCGCGGTAGAGAAGCGCGCCCGTCGCAACCTGGTCCTGGGTGTACCAACGCTGAACGATTGGAGCCCGAGCCGGTACCGCTTGATCGGTCCACCGCTGCTTGGATTCCGCGGGGTCCTTGTCGCAGCCGCAGAGCAACAGGAGCGCAACGCTGGCGGCGACCAACCGGCACCTTGGCATAGGAAAGTATCGGCCTCTCATCGTCTCATTGGTCGGTTGTGTGTCTGCGAGTGATCATGGCTGCGCAAGAATTCCTAGAACCAGGCGCGGATCCCAGCGACGAACTGCAGGTCACTGGTTTCTTCCCCTTCGTCGCGGGCGAAATCCGCTGTCTGACCGAACTTCTTGCTCCAATTGACCCCGATGTAGGGGGCGAACTCGCGGCGGATTTCGTAGCGCAGCCGCAAACCGAGTTGCAGATCGGAAAGCCCCGAGCCAACCCCCACCGCATCGTCCTCCTTCGAGTACAGACTGGCCTCGAGCTCGGGCGCCAATATCAGCTTTTGGGTAAACAACCACTCATATTCGGCCTTCAACTGGCCGGCGAGCTGGCCGTTACCTCCGACGAAAGCCGTGGCATCGATCTCGAACCAATAGGGAGCCAGCCCCTCGACGCCGATCGCGAACCAGTCCCGTGTCGGCTTCGGGCGGAAGTCGTGCCGCCAGCCGATCTGAAGATCCCAGTAGGCTGCTATGGCGCGGCCATAGAGCACTTGAGCCTCCGCCTCCTCGGTCTCGCCGTCCACATACTCCACTTCGGTCTTCAGCCATAACTTGTTCAGGTCCGTGCCGACCCAGGCCTGGGC
>JAHEIA010000392.1 GCA_024639625.1 Chromatiales bacterium | reverse complement strand
CTCGCCCATCGGTTCGGGGAAATAGGTCTCGCCGGCGGCGTAGGCCTCCGGCTCGTCGTGCGCGTAGCGATAGCCGCGCCCGTACCCCAGCTCGCGCATCAGGCGCGTCGGCGCGTTGCGCAGATGGACCGGCACCTCCGGTGAGCCGGTCTTGCGCACATCCTCCAGGGCCCGGTTCCAGGCCAGATACACCGCATTGCTCTTGGCGGCGCAGGCCAGATAGAGCACCGCCTGGGCGATCGCCAGCTCCCCCTCCGGACTGCCCAGGCGATCATAGATTTCCCAGGCGCCGAGCGCCAGGTCGAGGGCCCGCGGGTCCGCGTTGCCGATGTCCTCGGAGGCCATGCGCACCACCCGGCGCGCGATGTACAGGGGATCGCAACCGCCATCCACCATGCGCGCCAACCAGTACAGGGCCGCATCCGGCGCCGAGCCGCGTACCGCCTTGTGCAGGGCGGAGATCTGCTCGTAGAACAGGTCGCCCTGCTTGTCGAAACGCCGCTGGCCGCCGGCGACCACCTCCTCGACCACGGGCCGATCGATGGTTGCACCCGCGGACAGCTGGGCGGCGACCTCGAGCAGATTGAGCGCGCGGCGGGCATCGCCGTCGGCCGCCTCGGCAAGCAGACGCTGCAGATCCGGCGCCAGGGTAAGCCCGCTCTCCCCCAATCCCCGCTCGCCGTCCGCCAGGGCGCCCTGCAGGATTCGCTGCAGAGAGTCCTGGTCGAGGGCTTTCAGGACATAGGTGCGCGCCCGCGAGAGCAGCGCCCCGTTGAGTTCGAACGAGGGGTTCTCGGTGGTAGCGCCGATGAACACCAGGGTCCCGTGCTCGACGTGCGGCAGGAAGGCGTCCTGCTGCGCCTTGTTGAAACGATGCACCTCATCGATGAAGAGCACGGTGGCCCGCGCCTCCTGCTCGGCCGCAAAATGGGCCTTGTCGACTGCCTCGCGGATGTCCTTGACCCCGGCGAGCACCGCGGAAAGGCTGAGAAACTGAGCCCCCGAGCGGCCGGCGATCAAGCGCGCGAGCGTGGTCTTTCCGGTGCCCGGGGGGCCCCAGAGGATCATCGAGTGCAGGCGATCGGTCTCGATCGAGCGGCGCAACGGCTTGCCGGGGCCGAGGATGTGCTCCTGGCCGACGAACTCGTCCAGGTTGCGCGGCCGCATGCGATCGGCCAGGGGACGCGTATCCGGAGCGGCCTGGTGGGGAAAGAGATCGGAGGTCACGGGCCTTGGGGGAGTCGCCGCTCAGTCCGCGAAGACATCCATGCCCGGCGGCGCCTGGAAGCGAAACAGCTCCGGGTCCAGCGCCAGGTTGCGCTCCACGGCGGAGAACCGGAAACGCGAGAGCTGACCGAAGCTATCGACCATCTCGATCTCCCGCAACTGGTCCCCCGCGAAACCGAGTAGGATACGCACGAACTCACTGTCGTTCTTCTTTGGGGTCAAGGCCAGGCGGGCCAACTCGCCGCTATTGCCCTGGGGTTCGATGGTGAAGTGGTCTTCCGGCGGATCGCTACCGATCAACAGCTGCGCCGGGGTTCCACCCAGGGCCGCCTGCTGCCCCTTGCGCGAGACCTGCTCCAACTCCCGGTCGAATAACCAGAGGGTGTCTCCATCGGCGACGATCAGTTGATCGGGGACTCGATACTCCCAGCGAAATCTCCCCGGCCGCTGCAGATACAGCACCCCGCGATACTGCTGCGCTTCATTGCCGCGCGACACGATCTCCTGGGTGAAATCCGCCTTCAAGGTTTCCAGCCCGCGCAGGAAGTGGTCCAGCGGATCACCCGCCTGTGCCTGCGCGAGCAGCGGCGCGGCGCAAGCGAGCAGCGCGCCGACCAGGATCCAGCCGATACCGGGCATTCGCGTCATCTGCGTTCAATCCTCCGGCGGCGGCGGGGCCAGGACCTCGCGGTTGCCGTTGGTTTCCGGCGCGCCGACGATGCCGATACGCTCCATCTCCTCGATCATGCGCGCCGCCCGGTTGTAGCCGATCTTCAGCCGCCGCTGGACCCCGGAGATCGAAGCGCGCCGCGTCTCGGTGACGATACGCACCGCCTCGTCGAACAGGGGATCGCTGTCTTCGGTGCTCGCCTCGTCGCCGGAGAGGCCGGGGATCGCCTCGCCCGGCTCTTCGAGCACCGCATCGATATATTCCGGCCGGCCGGTCTGTTTCAGATGCTGCACCACCCGGTGCACCTCGTTGTCGTCGACGAAGGCGCCGTGGATACGCCGCAGCACGCTGCCGCCGGGCGCCATGTACAGCATGTCGCCGTGGCCCAGCAGATGTTCGGCCCCCATCTGGTCGAGGATGGTGCGCGAATCGACACGTGCAGATACCTGGAACGCCATGCGGGTCGGGATATTCGCCTTGATCAGACCCGTGATGACATCCACCGACGGGCGTTGCGTAGCCAGAAGCAGATGAATCCCCGACGCCCGGGCCTTCTGCGCCAGGCGTGCGATCAACTCTTCCACCTTCTTTCCTACGACCATCATCATGTCGGCAAGTTCGTCGACGATGACCACCACGTAGGGCAGGTGCTGCAACGGGGGCGCCTCGGCTGGCGGGTCGTTCTCGAAGCCCGGCTCCGGCCGAAACATCGGGTCCAGGATCGGTTGGCCCTGTTTTCCCGCCTCTGCCACCTTGCGGTTGAAGCCCGCGATGTTACGTACCCCTAGCGCCGCCATGAGCCGGTAGCGACGCTCCATCTCGCCGACGCACCAACGCAGCGCGTTGGCGGCTTCCTTCATGTCGGTGACCACCGGGGTCAGCAGGTGTGGGATGCCCTCGTACACGGACAGCTCGAGCATCTTGGGATCGATCATGATCAGCCGCACGTCACTGGGCTTCGCCTTGTAGAGCAGGCTCAGCACCATGGCGTTGATCGCCACCGACTTGCCGGATCCGGTGGTACCCGCAATCAAGGCGTGCGGCATGCGCCCCAGATCGGCGACGACCGGATGGCCCGCGATATCCTTGCCCAACGCCAGGGTCAGCATCGAACCGGCGTCGTCGTAGGCCTTCGATTTCAGCACCTCGCTGAGATAGACCATCTCGCGGAACTCGTTGGGGATCTCCAGGCCGATGACCGACTTGCCCGGGATCACCTCGACCACACGCACACTAATGGTGGACAGAGCACGCGCCAGGTCCTTCGATAGATTGGTGATTTTGCTCACCTTGGTGCCCGGCGCCAATTGCAGCTCGAAAAGGGTCACCACGGGACCCGGGTGCACCGCCACCACGTGCACCTCGACGCCGAAGTCCGCCAGCTTCAGCTCTACCTGGCGCGACATAGCCTGCAGCGCGTCCTCGGAATATCCCGTACCGCTGGCCTTGGCCGGGTCGAGGAGCGACAGGGGAGGCAACTCGGCATTGCCGGGTTCCGGCTCGAACAGGGGCGCCTGGCGCTCCATCTCCACCCGCTGCTCCACCTTGGGGCTGGGCTTGATCTCCTTGATCACCGGCTCGATGCGCGGCGGCGCCCGCTTCTCGACCTTCTTCTTCTCTTGCGCAACCAACGCCGCCCGCTCGTTTCTCGCCTTGCGCCCCGCAAGATACTCGGCGAAGCTCCCCAATCGCCGATGCAGCCCTTGGAACGCCTGCACCGTCCAGTCCCCCAACTGGTCCATGACCCCGAGCCAGGAGATACCGCTGAA
>JAHEIA010000391.1 GCA_024639625.1 Chromatiales bacterium | reverse complement strand
GCATCACCGACCAGCCACCAACGCTTCGCAATTCGGCACCGGAAAAGCTGGAATACCGCTTGCCACATTCCGGAAACCGTCAGTCTGCCCCTACATCCCATCGAAACCGACGGCGTCCACCCCCGAGGTTGAGGAAGCTCCGATGCCTAGCAAAAGACCAGGAGGACCTCCAAGCCCGGGCCGTCCAAGATGAAATCCAAGCCTTCGGCCTAGGATCTGGACCGAAGGCTGCTACTCTATCCGAGAGAACTCTTCTACCCTTGTCCCCATCCGCAGATTCGGCTTCGTCTGTCGAATCGCCAGCGAGAGCCCAGCGCATGAAGACCCTGCCGAAATCCCTGATCCGTTCCCTTCTGCTTCCTCTGCTCGTATTGGCAGCCCCTTGGTCGACGTCACCCGCGGGAGACTTCACGGACAGCGTTGTCGCTCATGTCGAGCATCCCGAGTGGTTCAAGGATAGTTTTCTCGATCTCGGCGAAGATATCGCTGCGGCGGTCAACGAAGGGAAAACGGGGCTGATGGTCCTATTTACCACCGAGGGGTGCTCGTACTGCGCGATGTTTGTGCAAAAGAGTCTGGGGGACCCCGCCCTAGCAGCCCTGGTTCGTGAACACTTCGACGCGATCGGGCTCGAAATATTCAGTGACGCCGAGATGACCGATCCGTCGGGGACGCCCATGCGGGTAAAAGAGTTTGCTCTGGCGGAGGGGGCGGAGTTCGCGCCCACACTGGCCTTCTACGGCGCAGACGGTAGCAGGATCTTCCGCGCGGTAGGCTACCAGTCGCCGGAGAGATTCCACAAGATCCTCGACTATGTCAGCGGCGGGATCTACCGCAGCGAAACGTTCCGCGACTATTCGGATCGCCGAACCGCGACGACAGAACCCGCAGCCACCTATGCCGAACTGCGCGAAGACGCTCTCTTCGCCGCGCCACCTTACGCCTTGGATCGCAGCCGGTTGCCGGCGGATCGGCCGCTGGTCGTCCTGTTCGAGCAGACCGGCTGCGAGGAATGCGAGCATCTGCACAGGGAGGTACTCGCCTTACCCGAGGTGCGGGACCTGCTCGGCAAATTCGAGGTCGTCCGTCTTGACGCAGCGGACGAGCAGACCCCGGTGCTGACGCCCGACGGCAGCCGAGTGACGCCCGCCTCTTGGTTCGCGCAAACCGGCTTCAGCCGGCTGCCCGCCCTGCTCTTTTTCGATGAACACGGGCGCGAGGTACTGCGGACCGATGCATTGGTACTGCGTCAACGTATGATCAATTCCTGTCTGTTCGTGCTGGAAAGGGCCTATGAGAAGGGCTGGACTTACCAACGGTTGGCGCGGTCGAAGGGGCTGGAGCGGCGCCAAGAACAGCCGTAGCACATCAGAGGAGGGGCTTCCCCGTAAGTCCCGCTCGAGAAGCAACCATCCCCCTGCCACCGCCGCAGCTACAGGCCTGTCGCAAGGGTTCGGAGCCGCCTCATGGCATGCGGATTCTTACTCCGGGAATCCGCGAGTGTCCTAAGGAAAGCAATGAGAGAGGACGACCAAGCAGGGGATCCCACGGCCGACAGCAGCCGATTGCGCCGTGCGTTCACAGCGTCGCTCGGCTTCGTAATCGCTCTCTGGCTGCTTAAGATCGGCGAGATCTGGCTCGCTCGCGATCTCTCCGTCTACGGCGTCTTCCCGCGCACTTTGCATGGGCTCTGGGGCGTCGTCTGGGGTCCGCTCCTCCATGGCTCGCTTGCCCATGTATTCGCCAACACGGCGCCATTGATCGTCCTCGGCACAGCGCTGCTTTACGGCTACCCAAGGGCCGCACGGGTCTTGTTGCCGCTGCTCTATCTGGGATCGGGCCTCGGGGTCTGGCTGTTCGCCCGGCCGGCCTATCACATCGGGGCCAGTGGCCTGACCTTCGGCATGATGTTCTTCGTGTTCACGATCGGCGCGCTGCGCTGGGACAAGCGCGCAATCGCGCTTGCCCTGGCGGTGTTCTTTCTCTACGGCGGCATGATCTGGGGCATCTTTCCTCAGGGCCCCGGGATCTCGTTCGAGTCGCATTTTTTTGGCGCGGCGATCGGCGTCGTCTTGGCTTTCCTGCTGCGCAATCTGGATCCGCCGCCAGCGGAAAAGCATTACAGCTGGGAAGACGAGGACGACGAGGAATCGGCAGCCGAAGATCCGCCGGGCCCGTCGGATGAGCCACCGAGCACGCTCCGCTTGTAGCCTCTGCAAACCGCGGATTGCCGGCTTGCGGCGCGCCTGGCTCGATAGAGGACGCGGATGCCCTGCGTGGTTCATCGGCGCGCAGATCGAACGGCGGCCGATCCGACCGCTGGTTGTAACAAGCCAACTCAAGTTCGGCGAACCGTTAGCTTCGCGTGCCAGGTCCAGGTTCGCGTAGCCGACTGCGAGCGGGCCGAATCCCGCGTTTACACCCCCATCGCTGCGGAATGGGTTTGCTGCTGCACAGGCGACAGCCCTGAGCTATTCCTGCTAACCTTTCCGGCAGCGCCGCTCGCAACACCGAGCGATGATGAGCCGACGTATTACGCGGAGGCCATTCGCCGAAAGGAAAAAGAACGGGGCGGCGGGGAGTACCCCCGCGGAGAAGGTCCATCCCCGATAGAGATAGGGCCCCTCATCAAGAACATCGAACCACCTCGATTTTTGCCGAAGGAGACAGCATGACCGCGAGCCCAATGCAGTATCTCGACAAGGCGATGAACACCCTCGACGACATGGGGCTGGTCCCCAAGGATCAAGATGGGCAGGAAGCGCCGATCATGACACTGCTCAACCTGATCTCCGAGTTGGATGAAGCAAGGATCGCAGCGATCGCCCGCACCCTCGACAAGGCTTCGCTGTTCAACGACGTCGTCCGTGAGCAAGTGCAGGCCATGGAGATTGGACAACGTTACGAGGAGATCACCCAAGCCTTCAACAGCATCCGGGACGATGCCAAAGCCATGGTCGAACAGATCGAAGATGGCCGCCTCGATACCTTCGAGCGCATCGGCAATGTGTGGATGAAGGTGACGCGGGGCGATATTGCCAGCCGCTTTCAGAAGATCAAGGAAACCTACCTCGACGTCACTAGCTCCACCAACGACCAGATACAGCGTGAGAATAGGATCCTCACCGCCTATCAGGATTTCCGTGGCGCCCTGAAAGAATCGGAAGTCCTCGCGCTGGAGGTGCTCGCGACGGCCGAACAGCATCTCGCCGAGGCGAAGAGCGCGCTCGCCGAATCGATGCAGGCGGTCGAAGCCTTCGCCGGTGACGATGCTGCACAACGCGCCCGTCTGGAGATGGCGCGGGACGAGAAGGTCAGAGCCCTGCAGAATGAAGATAAGCGCTACCAGATCACCAAGGACCTGGCGGACAACCTCACCGTAAGCTACAACACCTCGGAGGTAGTCATGGCGCGTCTGCTGCAGACGACCACGGCCAAAGAGCGGGTCTACGCGCAGGCAGTCACCTTTTTCGGCACCAACGAGGTCGTCCTCACCGCGCTTACCGCCTCCTTTACCGGCATGTTCGGTCTGCACGAGGGCACGCAGACCATCGAGGCGATGAAAGAGGGTGTCAGCAAATCTCTCGAAGACCTGGCCGACATCGGGGGCAAGGTACAGGAGGCGGCGGTGAAGGCGGGTTACGGACCGACGGTTCGGGCCGAGTCGGTGA
>JAHEIA010000390.1:3052-3679 GCA_024639625.1 Chromatiales bacterium | reverse complement strand
GACCCTGGAAAAGCTGAAAGGGCGCCTGCAGGAGACTGCGGTGGTCACCGACGGGGGCAGCGCCAAGGGGAGCGTGGTACAGGATGCGCGCGCGGTGTACGGCGCCATGCCGAAGTGGTTCGTGCCCGGACACCCGATCGCCGGAACGGAGCAGAACGGGGTCACGGCCTCTTTTGCCACCCTGTACCAGAATCGGCGCGTGATCCTTACGCCGCTGCCCGCAACGAGTTCCGCCGCCACAGCGAAGATCGAGAGCATGTGGCGATCGGTAGGGGCGCAGGTGTCCTATATGACCGTGGAGCATCACGACGAGGTGCTCGCCGCGACCAGCCATCTGCCCCATATGCTGGCGTTTGGTCTGGTCGACGCCTTGGCGCGGATGAAGGCGAACGACGAGATCTTCCGTTATGCTGCCGGAGGGTTCCGCGATTTTACCCGTATCGCGTCGAGCAACCCCGTGATGTGGCGGGATATCTGCATTGCCAACCGCGATGCCCTGGGGACCATGATGGCCCGTTTTGCCGATGAGATGGCGGATTTGGCCCATACCATTCGCCGCGGTGACGCCGAGCATCTCCTGGAGATCTTCGAGCGCGCCAAGGCAGCGCGGGATCGCTACGTGGACGG
>JAHEIA010000390.1:0-3042 GCA_024639625.1 Chromatiales bacterium | reverse complement strand
ACGGGATCTCCGATTCGCAGGAATGAACCTGCCCGCTCAGCGGGTGATAGAGCCGAAACGCTCTTTCAATGCGTGGAGGCTCTTCACATCGGTCAGAACCACGGCTTCGTCATCAACCGCCAGTCGGCTATCCGGGGCGGCGAAAAAAAACTTTCCTTCGCGGTAGTAACAGATGATCCGGCTGTCGGGCGGCAGCTCGAGTTGCACAATGCGGACCGCTGCCTGCGGCCGCACGCGGAAGGAAAATACTCGTGCATCGCCGCGGAATATATCGGATAGCTCGATACTGTCCTGGCCTTCGGCCATGTCCGCCAGGTAGCGCCCTACCGTATGCATGGGAACCAGGGAGTCGGCTAATCCCAACTCGGCGCAGATGTGCTCGAGTTCGGGATCTTCGATCTTGGTGACCACGTGGGAGAAACCCAGCGAGCGCGCTACCAGGCTGGTGATGATGTTGGCCTGGTCGTCGTGGCTGAGGCAGAACAAGAGATCCGTGTCCTCGGCGCCGGCCTCTTTGAGGATCGTGGGTCGGGTAGCGTCACCATGGATGAAACCGCAGTCGATCTCCTCCGACAACAGATCGATGGCTTCCTTGCTGCGTTCGATCATCACCACCTCGTGCCCGCGTTCGCTGAGCAAGCGTGACGTAAGTATGGCGAGGGTTCCGGTACCGACAAACACAAACCTCATGCTTGCTACCTCGGGCTGCGCACCCAGGTGCGCGGGTAGAGCGCCACCAGTAGGGCTAGGATCTCCAGTCTGCCGAGAAGCATATCGGCACACAACACCGCCTTCAACCAAGGGCCGAGGTCGGGCGCAGTAATGCCGCTCGAGAGCCCCACGGTCGCTGTCGCCGAAACGACTTCGAACAGGGCATCCAGGGGATCATGGCCGGCCACCAGGAACGGGAGCCAAGAACAGACCACGACCCCGGCAAACAGCAGCACAACCGCGGTGACCCGCTCCAGCTGTTCACGCGAAATCGTGTGGCCCGCCAGGCCCAGGGGAATCACCGCATGCCGAGGCAGCACGGAGCGCAGGATAACGACCTGCAGCAAGCGGAAGAGCAGCAGCATGCGCAGGATCTTGATTCCTCCGGCAGTAGATCCCATGCCGCCCCCGAGGAACATAGACAGAATCAGGGTCCATTTGCCGGCAGGGTCCAGTTGCCCAATCTCGAGCGTCGCGAAGCCGGCCCCGGTTTGCGCGCTGGATGCTTGCGCCCAGGCGTCGAACCATGTCACCTCACCGCTTGCCCAGACCAGCATGCCACCGAGAGCGATCGCGATGCACAGGGCGCGCAGTTCGAGATCGCGGAAGAAATCGCGAGCCCGTCGCTGTGCCAATTTGTGGTACAGCAACAGTGGGAGAGCACCACAGAACGCCAACAGCAAGGCTGCCGCCTGGCTCGCCCGGTCCAACGCAGCGATGTTGCGGTCATGATTGGAGAAGCCGCCGGTGGAAACTCCGCTCAGGGTGTGCAGCAGCGCATCGAAAGGCGCCGCGCCGCTCGCCAACAGTGCGCCGAGTCCCACTGTCGTCAGCGCCAGATAGATCGCCAGGATACGCCGCGCGTGCAGCTTGGTGCTATTGGCCAGATCTTCTTCTTCCCCCGCGCCTTCCGCGAGCCGGCGGGACTCCGCACCCTGTCCTGAGAGCAACGCCAGGGCAAGAACGGCGAATCCCAACCCTCCGTACCATTGCATCCATGCGCGAGTAAACAGAAAACCGGGCGTTTCGTTGGATACCGAGAGTGTGGTCGTGAGACCGGTGGTGGTGACCCCGGAAACCGCCTCGAACAGCGCATCCTGCAAGGGCAGTCCAGCCACATGCAATGGCCAGGTCATGAGGCTTGCTGCGAGCAGGAAGGCGAAGCTGGTGACTGCGAGCGCCTCGTGTGCCCGCAGCGGTTCGTTGGGGCGGGGCAGGCGAGCGCACAGCCCCAGCAGGGTGGCAGGCAATACGACCCCAATGGCGAGAACGAGTGCGAAGGCGGTCTCGCCAAGCCTCGCGACGACCAGCGTCGGCACCATCGACAGCAGGGCCAGCGCCAGCGACAACTGGCCAAGATAGCGCATCACTACCGGTACCCGGGCGGGCTGCAGCAATGCGCGGATCGGCGGTTTCAGAGTCATCGAGTCTTACTCCGAAGATGCCTCGATTATCGCACCAATGGGGGCCGATGGGTGTGTGCCCGGCCGAGGCTTTGTGCGTAACGAGGTTTACAGATGCCGGTACCCTCGCTACCCTTGCGCGTTTCGATGCTCCGAGCGGTGAGGATACGACTTGAAACAAGACAGGCGCGTGCGCTTTTCCATTGCTCCGGGCGGAAGTCTGCGGGGCCGCCTGCGGGTGCCCGGTGACAAGTCCGTCTCCCATCGCTCGATCATGCTCGGGGCGCTCGCCACGGGAACAACGCGGATCACTGGATTTCTCGACGGCAGCGACAGCTTGGCAACGCTGCGCGCGTTTCGTCAAATGGGGGTTGTGATCCGGGGGCCGGAGGACGGGCACGTAGAGATCGAGGGTGTCGGCATGCACGGTCTCGAGGCCCCGCAGGCGCCTCTCGATCTGGGGAATTCCGGAACTTCGATGCGTTTGCTGGCCGGGTTGCTGGCGGGCCAGAGGTTCGGCTCGACCCTGATCGGCGATGCCTCCCTCTCCCGACGCCCGATGCGCCGGGTCACCGAGCCTCTCGCGCGCATGGGGGCGCGTATCGAAACCTCCGACCAGGGCACCGCGCCGCTGCACATCCAGCCGGCGCCGCGGCTGGCAGGGATCTCGTACGCGATGCCTGTGGCGAGCGCCCAGATCAAGTCGAGCCTGTTGCTGGCGGGCCTTTACGCAGAGGGTGAGACCTGTGTGAGCGAACCGGCGCCGACCCGCGATCACACCGAACGCATGCTCTCGGGGTTCGGCTGCAGGGTAGGCAGGTTGGACAACCGGATCTGTGTCCGGGGACGCGGCCCGGAACTGCGGGCCTGCGACATCGACATCCCGGCGGATATCTCTTCTGCAGCGTTCTTTCTGGTCGGCGCCAGC
>JAHEIA010000038.1:2868-11869 GCA_024639625.1 Chromatiales bacterium | reverse complement strand
AAGCATCTGGACCGTGATACCCGTGCGGTCGGAAATAAAAAAAACCGTGCGTTTGGCCATGGCGGCGGAAACACTCCTCGGCGAACTCGTGGGAAATCCCTTGACAGATTATCGAAACCCCCCGAAGTTAGGCAAAAATTCCTTCTTTGTGTTCACCCCGTAACACGCCCGACCGGCATCTACGGGCCTGAGCATTCAGGTTCCGCATGCCGCTCGATGGATGCGACGCGGCCGTAACTCACGAACAGAACTCGGCTTACGAGGAGATATCCTGATGTCCAAACAGGTCCTGTGGCTCAGCGAACTCGGTATCGGCGACGTCGATCAGGTCGGCGGCAAGAACGCGTCCCTGGGGGAGATGATACAAAACCTTTCGCAGGCGGGCGTGCGAGTCCCGGGTGGCTTCGCGACGACCGCCAGCGCCTATCGGGAGTTCCTCGCCCAGAATGGCCTGGCGCAGCGCATCCATGAAACCCTCGCGGCGCTCGATGTGGACGATGTCACAGCATTGGGCGAGGCCGGTGCGCGCATTCGCCAGTGGATACTGGAAACAAGGTTTCCACCCGCTTTGGAACAGGCGATTGACAGTGCCTTCGCGGAGCTCGAAGAAAAGGGCGGACGCCATCTCTCGTGGGCCGTCCGTTCCTCCGCCACGGCCGAGGACCTGCCGGACGCCTCGTTTGCCGGGCAGCAGGAGACCTTTCTCAATGTCCGCGGGCTGGACGATATAAAACGGGCCATCAGGGAGGTTTTTGCCTCTCTGTTCAACGACCGCGCCATCTCCTACCGGGTGCATCAGGGCTTCGAACACGAGCTGGTGGCCCTTTCCGCCGGGGTGCAGCGCATGGTGCGCAGCGACATCGGGGCGAGCGGCGTGATGTTCACCTTGGACACCGAGACTGGATTTCGCGACGCCGTGTTCATTACCGCCAGCTACGGGCTCGGTGAAATGGTGGTGCAGGGCGCTGTCAATCCGGATGAATTCTATGTGCACAAACCGACCCTAGCCGCGGGCCGACCGGCGATCCTGCGGCGCAGCCTGGGAAGCAAGGCGCTCCGCATGATCTATTCCGATGGCACGGCAGAAGCGGGGCCGGTACGCACCGAGGAAGTACCGGACGACGCACGCCGCCTGTTCTGTATCGAGGACCAGGACGTAGAAGAACTCGCCCGCCAAGCCATCATTATCGAGCGCCATTACCAACGCCCGATGGATATCGAATGGGCGCGTGACGGAGAGGATGGTGAACTCTACATCGTTCAGGCACGGCCGGAAACAGTGCAGAGCCGCAGTGGTCGGATCATCGAGCGCTACCATCTGCAGCAAACCGGCGAGAAGCTCGCGGAGGGACGTTCCATCGGGCACCGCATCGGCGCCGGCACCGCCCGCGTGATCATGAGCATCGCGGACATGAGCCATGTCCAACCTGGGGACGTGCTGGTCACCGACATGACGGATCCCGACTGGGAACCCATCATGAAACGAGCCGCCGCGATCGTCACCAATCGAGGCGGCCGCACCTGTCACGCGGCGATCATCGCGCGGGAACTGGGTGTACCCGCAGTTGTCGGCTGTCACGATGCGACAGCAAGGATCGAAGACGGTAGCGCGGTGACCGTCTCCTGTGCCGAGGGCGACACCGGTTTCGTCTATCGCGACCGGCTGGAATTCGAGCGAATTGAGGTAAAGCTGGATCGCATGCCGGAGATTCCGCTCAAGATCATGATGAATGTGGGCAATCCCGACCGCGCCTTCGACTTTGCATCCATCCCCAATGCCGGAGTAGGGCTGGCGCGTCTCGAGTTCGTGATCAACAACATGATCGGGATCCATCCGCGTGCGCTGCTGGAGTTTCACCAATTGCCGCCGGAATTACGGCGCGAGATCGAGCCGCGCATCCGGGCGTACGGGGACCCAGTCGAATTCTACGTGACCCGGCTCACCGAGGGGATCGCGACCCTGGGAGCGGCCTTTGCCCCGAATAAGGTCATCGTGCGTATGTCGGATTTCAAATCCAACGAATACGCTAACTTGCTCGGCGGCAAGCTGTATGAGCCCGAAGAAGAGAATCCCATGCTCGGTTTCCGCGGGGCCTCCCGTTATGCCGCCGCGTCCTTCCGCGAATGTTTCGCCCTGGAATGCCGCGCGATGAAACGCGTACGCGACGACATGGGCCTGACCAATGTCGAGGTCATGATCCCGTTCGTCCGCACCCTGGAAGAGGCGCGGGCCGTAATCGAGGTCCTGGCGGCGAACGGCCTGCGACGCGGAGAAAACGGCTTGCGCTTGATCATGATGTGCGAGATCCCGTCCAACGCCCTCCTGGCCGACGATTTCCTGGAACTGTTCGACGGCTTTTCCATCGGTTCCAACGACCTCACCCAGCTGACCTTGGGCCTGGATCGCGACTCCAATTTGGTGGCGCAGAGCTTCGATGAACGCAATCCGGCTGTCCAGAAGCTGCTGACGATGGCGATTCGTGCCTGTCAACGGCAAGGGAAATACATCGGGATCTGCGGTCAAGGTCCGTCCGATCATCCGGATCTGGCCCGCTGGCTGTTGGATCAGGGCATCGAAAGCATGTCTCTGAATCCGGACACCGTAGTGGACACATGGCTGCTCCTTGCCGGACAAGCGCACTGATCGGCGATTTGCAGCAGCCGAGAAATCTGAAACAATCTATTGCATGCACAGCCCCGATCAATCGAGCCAGCAACGCGCGTCACGACGCAAGGATCTCGCCCGCCAGTTTTGCAGGATCCTACCTACCGACTCCGTGCTGTACCACGAGGACGAATTGCGCCCCTATGAGTGCGACGGCCTGTCGGCCTATCGCCGCGTCCCCTTGATCGCACTGCTCCCGGAGACGATCCCACAGGTGCAAGAGACACTCCGCTTGTGCCGCAAACTGCGTCTTCCGGTGGTTACCCGTGGCGCGGGCACAGGTCTTTCGGGAGGTGCCGTGCCCCATGAAGACGGGGTTCTGCTCAGCCTCACCAAGTTCAACAGGATCTTGCAGGTCGACGTGGCGAATATGTGCGCCCGGGTGCAACCCGGGGTGCGCAATCTGGCGATCAGCGAAGCGGCGCGCCCTCACGGCCTATATTACGCTCCCGACCCTTCCTCGCAGATCGCCTGCTCCATCGGCGGCAACGTCGCCGAGAACGCGGGCGGAGTCCACTGCCTAAAATACGGATTGACGGTGCACAATCTATTGGAAGTTACCTTGGTGACCATCGATGGTGAGGTGCTCACCATCGGGAGCGGAGGGCTGGATAGCCCGGGCTACGATCTGCTGGCCTTGCTAACCGGCTCCGAGGGTATGCTGGGGGTGGTAGTGGAAGTGCTGGTCAAGCTGCTTCCGGTGCCGGAACGGGCGCAGGTGGTACTCGCCGCCTATGACCGCATCGAGCAGGCCGGAAATGCCGTCGCCGAACTCATCGCCGCAGGCATACTGCCGGCGGGTCTGGAAATGATGGACAACCCGGCGATCCGCGCCGCGGAAGATTTCGTCCACGCCGGTTACCCGACACAGGCCGCCGCGATCCTGCTCTGCGAAGTCGACGGAACCAATGCCGAGGTGTCGGAGGAGATCTTGCGCGTGCGCCGGCTGCTGCTTGCCTCGGGGGCCAGCGAGGTGCGCACGGCGCGGGACGAAGCGCAGCGACAACGATTCTGGGCCGGACGCAAGTCCGCGTTCCCGGCGGTCGGCCGCATCTCACCCGATTACTACTGCATGGACGGGACCATCCCGCGCAAGCATCTGGGCCAGGTACTCCGGGAGATCGGACGCATGTCCGAAGAGTTCGGGCTGCGGGTAGCGAATGTGTTTCATGCCGGCGACGGCAATCTGCATCCCCTGATCCTGTACGACGCGAACAAACCCAACGAGCTGGAGCAGGCAGAGCAGCTCGGCGGCAAGATTCTTGAGCTCTGCGTGCAGGTGGGTGGGACCATCACCGGCGAACACGGTGTCGGGCTCGAAAAGATCAATCAGATGTGCGTACAGTTTCCCCCCGCCGAACTGGAGACCTTCCACGCCGTGAAGGCGGTATTCGACCCCGAGACCCTGCTCAACCCGGGCAAGGCAATCCCCACCCTCGCCCGCTGCGCCGAGTTCGGGGCCATGCATGTCCATGGCGGGAAGTTGCCGTTTCCCGAACTGGAGCGGTTTTGATGTGGATGCAGGCGCCTCGGGGTAAGCGAACCCGCCGCCATTGCATCCCCGGCCGCCCGCTTGTCGGGCGCTTGGCCACGCTTGTGCAACCGCTTGATTTGCTGAAACTTCCCGACACACGGTTATGACGACGGACACGGACCTCAGCGAACGACTGCAGGAGCAAGTGCGCCAGGCCGCCGCGGCGGGCAGCGCGCTGTACCTGCATGGCGGACGGAGTAAAGAGTTCTACGGCCGTCCGTGCGCAGGAAAGCCTTTGGACGTTTCCGGCCATCGCGGGATCTTGAGCTATGAACCCACCGAGCTGGTGATCACTGCCCGCGGCGGCACCCCCGTGGCGGAGATCGAACAGGCACTGGCGGAGAAGGGCCAGATGCTGCCTTTCGACCCGCCGCATTTCGCCACCGATTCGACCCTGGGCGGAGCAGTTGCCGCGGGGCTCGCAGGGCCTCGCCGCCCCTGGGGAGGTGCGCCCCGAGACCTGCTCCTCGGCGTCAAGATGCTGGACGGACAGGGGCGGATATTGCGCTTCGGCGGACAAGTGATGAAGAACGTCGCCGGGTACGACATCTCGCGTCTGATGGCCGGAGCCATGGGCACCCTGGGCATCCTGCTGGAGCTGTCTCTCAAGGTTCTGCCACGGGCATCGAGAGAGGCCACCCTGGTGTTCGAAATCGACCCGCCGCGCGGCTTGCAGTTGGTTCGCAACTTAGCGAAACGTCCGCTACCGATCACCGGCGCAGCGCATCACGGCGATCACCTGTACCTACGGCTGGCGGGCAGCGACGAGGTGCTAGCCGGCCATCGCACCGCGATCGGCGGCGAGTTCAGCGAGAAGGGCGATCGTTTCTGGTCTCGACTGCGCGACCATAGGCTCCCGTTCTTCGACGACCCGCGCCCGCTTTGGCGGTTGTCGGTCCCGCCGGCAACCCCTCATCCAATCATCGACGGGCCCACGGTCCTCGATTGGGCTGGAGCGCAACGTTGGTGTAAGACGGAAGCACCCACGAAAGAGCTGCGGGCTGCGGTGTCGGCATGCGGCGGCCATGCCGTGCTGTTTCGTCATGGGGACCGCAGCGGCGAGGTCTTTCCAGCGCTCGCCCCGGGTCTGGGCAAGCTGCACCAGGGACTAAAGAGAGTGTTCGACCCGCACGGCATCATCAACCCGGGACGACTCTATGCGGACTGGTAAGGGTCTGGCCCTTTTGCTCGCGGCTCTCAGCCTCACTTTGGGCTGGCAGTCGGAAGCCGAGGCCTTTTTCTTTTGCTTCAACTTCGGCTCCGGTGGCAGCAACCGCGCCTACGCCGGCAGACCCCGCTTCCCGCGCTACCCTCCGCCGGCGCCTGGTGCATGGCAGTCCCCGGTTGCGCCGTATTCGCAGACGAAGAGAGCCACCGGCAATCCAATCACGGACACCAGACGATACGACATCGTCGAATGGCCTTCTTCTGGGGGAACGGCAGACCCGAGCCGCGAGTATTATTTCCGTCCATTGCGCCAAGGTTCGGCGACCGGCATCCCCGGGACACGTGGCAGCAAGCGTTTTTGAGTCGACCGGCTGCGCGGAGGGGTAGGACGACGCTAACCGAGCGGTTACAATCGGGCCCCTATCGCTGCATGGCGGCAAAGATTCCGAGGAAAGGCAGTTGAAAGAAAGAAAGGTCGAGGTGGCGATAATCGGTTCCGGCAGCGCCGGCCTGTATGCCCTGAGTCAGGTGCGCGGCTCCGGCAAGAGCTTCGTGCTAATCAACGGCGGCGAACCGGGCACCACCTGCGCCCGGGTCGGTTGCATGCCCTCCAAGGCGTTGATCCAGGTGGCGGAGGATTACCATCGGCGCACAATCCTCGGTCGCTATGGCGTCGACGGCCACCAAGCGTTGGAGTTGGACATCCCGGAGGCGTTGGAGCATGTCCAGGACCTCAGGGACACCTTCGTCGACCGGGTGCTCTCCAACAGCACCGACAAGATGGGCGACGAATTCGTTGCCGGCTATGCCAGATTCCTCGAACCGGATCTGCTCGAGGTCGACGACGGACAGCGGATCCGCGCGCGACGCATCATCATCGCCACCGGGTCGCGGCCGATCGTTCCCGCCGCCTGGGAGGTTTTTGGCAAGCGGATCCTGACCACTGATAGCTTCTTCGAACAAGACGATCTCCCGCGCTCGCTGGCGGTCATTGGCATGGGCACCATCGGACTGGAAATCGGTCAGTCGCTGCGGCGTTTGGGCGTCGAAGTAACCGGCTTCGATCAGCTCGAGAGCATCGGGGGGTCCCAAGACCCGGACGTCTGCCAGTGCGCCCTGGAAATCATCGGCAAAGAGTTCCCCATCCACTTGGGCCAGCGGGCCGAGATCGGCGAGGCGTCCGAAGGCAAGCTGCGGGTCAGCGCGGGTGACACGTCGGTGGTGGTGGAAAAGGTCCTGGCCGCAATGGGCCGGGCGCCGAACCTGGATGGCCTGGGCCTCGAGAAACTTGGTGTGGAGGCGGACCAACGCGGCATTCCGCTATTCAACCGCCACACTATGCAGGTGGCTACACTCCCGGTGTTCATTGCCGGCGACGTAACCGGCGAGCGGCCGGTGCTCCACGAAGCGGGCGACGAGGGACGTATCGCTGGTTACAACGCCGCACACGACGAGATCGCCGCCTTCAAGCGCAAGGTGCCTCTGTTCATCAACTTCTGCGACCCGAACATCTGCATCGTCGGGCAGCGTTGGCGAGACCTGGATCCGGCGCGCACAGCGGTGGGCGAGGTCAAGCTCGCGCCTGTGGGACGCGCGCTGATCATGGGCAAGAACAAGGGCATCATCCGGGTCTACGCGGACCAGGACAACGGGCGTATTCTAGGGTCGGAGATGGTCACCACCAAGGGGGAAAACTTGGCTCACCTGCTGGCCTGGAGCATACAGCAGGGCCTGACCGTGGGCGAACTGCTGCGCATGCCCTTCTACCACCCGGTGATCGAAGAGGCGCTGCAGGCGGCACTCTACGACCTGTACTCTAAGGTGGAGCGCAAGAATCCCGGGGGCATTACCGAACTCGAGCGCTTGGTCTGACGGAGCGGCGACGTCAGGTTCCTTCCAACGAGCGGGCCAGCTTCTGGCCGGCTCGCTCGTCGACCAAGGCCAAGAGCGCGGCCCCAGCGATGAATAGCACCGCGACGGAGAGGATGGCGGACCGCGGACTACCGGACAGCACCCCGACCCAGCCCATCAGCAGCGGACCCAGCACGGCCGCGAACTTACCCAGCATGTTGTAGAAACCGAAAAACTCCCCCGCCTTGTCACGTGGGATGAGTCGCGCATAGAGTGACCGGCTCAGCGACTGGATACCGCCCTGTACCAGCCCCACCGCTACCGCCAAGGCGTAGAATTCCCACGATTCCTGCATCTGATAGGCCCAAAGGATAACCAACAGGTAGACGAAAATCGCCAGCATGATGCCCTGACGCGGCCCCCGGCGCTGGCCGAGCCTGCCGAAGAGAAGCGCTGCCGGAAAGCCGACGAATTGCGTGATGAGAAGAGCCAGCATCAGGCCGTTGGCTTCGAAACCCAAGGACAGCCCGTAATCGACCGCCATGCGCACGATGGTGTCGACGCCGTCGATATACAGCCAGTAGGCCACCAGGAACAGGAAGGTGATGCGTAGCTGGCGGATGCGTTTAAAGGTTCCCGCCAGCTGGGCGAAGCCCCCCCGCACTGCCTGCCGCCACCCTCCCGCCGCTCGTCCCGCGCGCGGCGATTCGCGCACGAACAAAAGAACTGGGATCGAGAACACCGCCCACCACACCGCAACCGTAAGAAAAGACAGACGCACGGCCTCCGCTGCTCCGCTCAGACCAAACCAGTGAGGAAACAAGGTCATCAGCACGTCGAAAGCGAACAGGATCCCGCCGCCGAGATAGCCGAGGGCAAAGCCAAAGGCCGACACCCAATCGAACTGAGGCTCTTCCGCCACCTCTACCAATAACGAATCGTAAAATACGATGCTCCCGGAAAAGCCGAGAATCGCCAGCCCGTACAGGGTCAGGGCCATCGCCCATGCCCCCTGACCAACCAGGTAGAGCGCGCCGGTCATAACGATGCCCATGGCGGCAAAGAACACCAAGAAGCGCATCTTCGCCGCACCCCGATCCGCGATCGCGCCCAGAACCGGCGCCAGGAGCACGACGACGATGCTTGCCACAGAGTTAGCGGCGCCCAACAGAAAGGTGCTTTCGGTCACCTCCAGCTGGGTACTCCAGTATTGCTTGAAGAACACCGGGAAGAATCCGGCCATAACCGTCGTGGCAAACGCGGAATTCGCCCAGTCGTAGAAGGCCCAGGCCAGAACCCGGCGTTTGCCGCGCGCAGACTCGCGAAACAGGCTCCCGAAACGCATGAAAGCGACTACTGCGGTACAGCCAACACCAGGTCAGTCCTGGTCACCGAACACATTGGCCGCCATCGCCATCTTTACCAGATCGGCCAGCGACGAAGCATCCATCTTTTCCATGACCCGGGCCCGGTGGGCCTCCACGGTCTTGGCGCTCACACCAAGCTCGGAGGCGATCTCCTTGTTCGACTTGCCGTCGGTAACCATGGCCATCACCTCCATTTCTCGCGGTGTCAGCTGCGCCAGCCGGGCGGCCACTTCTGCGCGCTCCGCCTGCTCCGAGCGCTGCCGGTCGTCCAGGTTCAGGGCATCACGGATGCTGTCCAACAGCAACTCGTCGTTGAACGGTTTCTCAATGAAATCCACTGCACCGCCCTTCATCGCCCGTACCGCCATCGGCACGTCGCCGTGCCCGGTAATGATGATGATGGGGATGCGAATACCT
>JAHEIA010000038.1:0-2858 GCA_024639625.1 Chromatiales bacterium | reverse complement strand
GCTCATGCCGGGCATCCGGACATCCAGCAGCAGGCATCCGGAACGCCCCGGATAATAGGCGTCGATAAACTCTTTGGCAGACCCGAAGATCTCGACCCGCATACCAACAGACTCGATCAACCATTTCAGGGAGTTGCGCATGGCCTGGTCGTCATCGACGACGAAAACCGTCTTTTCTCTACTCATCTAGCCTGTACCTGCAATAGAGTTTGCACCCAGCACATCGAGATAGGTGGGCAAAATCACTGTGAAAGCGGTGCCTTTATCCGGTGTCGAGCGCGCGGAAATCGTACCCTGATGGTCATCAATGATAGTCTTGCTGATCGGCAAGCCCATCCCCATCCCGGTGCTCTTTGTGGTGAAAAATGGGTTGAACAGGTTTGCCATATGCTCGGGGTTGATTCCCGGTCCGGAATCATAAACCGACATCTGAACCTGCCCCTCGCCGTATGCCGAGGTACGCACCACCAGACTGCGGTCTGACGCGGGCACTTCCTGCAAGGCATCCATGGCGTTGCGAATCAGATTCAGCAGCACCTGCTCGATTTGCACCAAATCCACGCGCACCGGCAGCGCCTCCGGGCTCAGCCGAAGCTCGATCTCGATACCGAGTTTTCGCGCCTCATATTCGACGAAGGAACATACCTCGCGCGCCAGCCCGTTCAAGTCGACTTCACTACGCACCGGGGGCTGGCGGGTCACCAGATTGCGCAGTCTCCGGATGATCTCTCCGGCCCGCTCGGCCTGGTTTGCCACCTGCTCCAAGGCATCGAGAATGGTCTTCTCGTCGTAGCTTCCCGAGCGCAGGCGGCGCATGCTTCCCTTGGCGAAGTTGACGATCGCGGATAGCGGCTGATTCAACTCGTGGGCCATTCCGGTCGACATCTCGCCCATGGTTGACAATCGGCAAACGTGCACCAACTCGGCCTGATGCTGTCGCGCCTGTTGCTCGGCGTGCCGCACTTCGGTGATGTCGCGACCGTAGATGTTGACGTAGCCAAGAGACGCCACAGGCGCCAGCAACAGGGAATACACCCGCTCGCCGCTTACCATCTCCGGTTCTTCCTGGCGCTCGTGCTCCAACGCAGCGAGCACAAGAATACGCCAGAAATGGGGTAGCGTCTGGCCGGGTTCACAGTCCCAATATGCGAGCAGCGGCCGACTCGCCAGATTCGCATAAAGCACCACCCCCCGATCGTTCACCCGCAGGATGGGGCTGGGGCTCTCACTGGCGAACTTTGCCAGGCTCTCCATCTCCTGCTCCACCCGCCGCCGTTTGGAAATATCGTGCAACCACACGGTAAATACCGTGCGCGATGCGAGCGGTACCCGCATGATCGAAAGCTCCGCCGGGAACTCGCTGCCGTCGGCACGCAATGCCGTGATCTCGTCAGCAAGATCAAACTGCTGCGGGTCGGATCCATGGGAGGAATACTCGAGCATGCTGCGAAATCGATCGATTTCCGATCTGGCGAGTAGCACCTTATACACTTCGCGTCCGGTCACCTGGTCTCGCAGGTGCCCGAAGGTGCGCTCTGCCGTAGGATTGAAGTCGATGATCTTGCCCTTGCTGTCGATCGTGACGATGCAATCGCGTGCGTTTTCCATCACCGCCGTGCGCAACGCTTCCTTGTCGTGCATCTCGCTCTCGTGACGCGAGCTCATTTCGTCCCGTGAAACCAGCACCATGCGGGTAAAACGATTGATCCAGTCTTCCAATAAGATGAGCTGATTGCGGCCGCTGAAGGTCGGCTCTGCGTAGCCCAGCGCCCTTTGCGTGAAACGAGAGAGCCGCCGCGCTACCATGTTCAGACGCGCAGATACGACGAAGATCACCAAGGTAAACACGGCGATGAAGACTGCAGCCGCGACCAGCCGCTGGCGCCGCTCCAGCTGTAGCACCCGCTGGTTGGTGGCCATCACTTCCGAGGAGGGGGTAAAGCTGGCAAACTGCATGTTCAGGTCGGACCCATCGTAGTCGAAGAAAGATTGGGCCGTTATCAGGTACGCGTCCCGCCAGATATCCACCAGACTGCCGGCAAACACGACCTCCGGTTGGCTGGAAGCCAAGATCCGCTGCTCGTCCGCATCCAAGACCGCCAATACGGTGCCGCTCTTCAAGGCGCCCTCCTGCGAAGCCCGCAGGAAGCGCTCATCGATGGGTACCAGCAGCATGATGTATCCGAGATGGCGCCCAGGGACCTCGTCGACCGGACGCGACACCATAAAAAAGGGTCTCTCGTCCAGTGTGGTCAGATAGCCCTGCAGCGCGCTTTCACCAAGAAACAGATCCGCTTGCTCCCGCAACTCGTCCGGGATCTGGGCGTTCACTGCCTCGAAGATCTCGCGCATCCTGCGCTCGCTGTCGAAAAGGATGACGTGGCTCGGGCGCACCAGTGGAGTCCAGAAAGAAGCCGCCGGAAGCCAATCGGGTTTCTCTCCCTGGATCACCAGAAGCCCTTGATCGTTGCCATATTCCCAAGGCGGGAACATGAGGTAGTCGATCATATGCCGCTGATGGGCCAGCAGTTGCGTGGTGGAATCATAGTGCTCGACGTAGTGCTCGAAGCGAATCAAGTCCTCGTGCGAGTGCATTTCGGCCCGGGCACGTAGTTCCTCTTGAAAAATGTCGCGCAGGGCCATGCTCTGGATGGGATCCATCACCAACCACACCGCCAGCCCCGCAAATAGGCCGACAGCCATCGCCAGCAGCGGCATGGGAACAGCGCGCAGCGCAGGATAGAGGATGGTTTTCCGCAGAGACCACATGTTTTCGCTGTAGAGTAACCGCTGATCGACCGCAGCGATTATGACCGCATACGCAAGCGAGGGCCAATGCTTGATGGTGTGCGGCGCTC
>JAHEIA010000389.1 GCA_024639625.1 Chromatiales bacterium | reverse complement strand
CAGACCGGGCCCATGGGAAGGACGCCCTCAAACCCGCGCAAGATCTGAATCAGCAAGGCTTTGTTCGCGAGGTTGAACCTTTCAGGTTGGGTGAGCAGAGAACAGGATAGAATATGCTCCTGTCCCCTTTTTCTTTTAACAATCTGCCCGCGCGGCGCCGGGCTCCGCAACATCGCCCCCGGTCTCGCCCGGGTTCGAGGCGACGACGGGTTCCTGTGGTGGTTGATGAATCAACGCGCCTCGCGTGCAGGGGACTTGGACAACCCCATTCCTTACGAAACCTGACGGTTCGCCCAATTCATCGTAACCGGTGCAGGAACCGCCCTCGAAACGAAAGTCGCCGATATAGCGGTGGGTGATCTTCTGTTTCAGATTCGCGGCGTAGTCCAACCCCAAGCAGTGGCACACAAAACCGCGGATCACCCCGGCATGGACCACCACTAACAACGTCTGCCCGCGAAACTTTTCCTCCAGGCTCAACAGAAAGCCCACACTGCGCTGCTGCATCTGGTGAAAGCTCTCGCCGTCGGGATAAACGAAATCCGGGTCCCGCTTGTGCCGCGGGAAGTTCTTTTTCACCCATTCCTTATCCTTGCGGTACAAGCTCCCATAATTGACCTCGTTGAGCGCCGGGATATCGCGCACCAACAGCAATCCCCGCCGCCTTGCGTAATACATGGCGGTCTGCCGCGTCCTCTCGAGAAAGCTGGAGAACACCGCGTCCACCCGCACCTCGCAGGCGCGCAGTCTTGCATCCACATACATCAGGTCCCGCATCCACCCCTTGGCGCGAGGAGAATCCCCCCATCCCAGGATCTGGTTGCTGGCGTTACCCAGGGTCTTGTAATGCCGGACCACGATGACGCGCATGCGCGATCTCCCCGCTGTTTCTGCGTGTTCTTGCGCAAAATCTAACATCATCAAGATCTTGGCGCTACCACGAAGTCCCACATCGACATCTTCTGTATGCCGGGGGCCAGCAAAAAAGAGTTCTGATCGATCGCCGCGCGCAAGAGGGAAAGCGGCCACGTTGACTTGTGCCTGATAAGCCTTAAGATCCGGGAAGCCGGCTGACTGCGGCGGATAACCCTTCCCCTGCGTAGGATTCCCCATGAGATCACACTCGAGCAACCCTGCAGTGTCGCGCAAATGGCTGTTCTTCGTGCCGCTACTGATCGGCATAGGAATCCTGCTGCTGTTGGTCAAACGCGGAGCTCCGCCGGAACAGGTCGAAGCGTCGGAGTCGGTGCACAGCGTGCGCTATATCGCCGCTCCGCTGGTGGATCTGGTGCCCAGGGCGCTGGGATATGGCCGGGTACGTCCGATTCGCGTGTGGGAGGCGGTGGCGGAGGTCAATGGCCGGGTGGTGGAGCTCAATCCCCGGGTGCGCAAGGGGGCGCTGCTACCCGAGGGCGAGCTGGTGCTGCGCATCGATCCCACCGAATACCAGTTGGCGCTGAACCGGGTGCAGGCGGACATGCTTTCCACCCAGGCACAGCTGGCCGAGATGGCAATCAAGGAAAGCAACTACAAGTCGTCGCTCGAGATCGAGGAAGAGGCCCTGGGGCTGCGCGAGGCCGAGCTGCAACGCAAAGAGCGGCTGGTGAAGAAGGGCACGGTGAGCGCATCCGAGTTCGAGCAGGAGCAACGCAATCTGTTGGCCCAACGGCAGCAGGTCCAAGCGCAGAATAATGCCATCAACCTGCTGCCCGCGGAGCGCAAGCTGCTGGAAGCGCAACTTGCACGCCAGGAGGCGCAGTTGGAGAGCGCACGACTGGATCTGTCACGCACCGAGATCCACCTGCCGTTCCAGGCGCGCATCGCCGAGGTCAACGTGGAGCAGACCCAATACGTGCGCCAGGGCAGCTCCCTGGTCAAGGCCGATGCCATCGCGAAGGCCGAGGTCGAGGCACAGATCCCCATCGCCCGCATGCGTGGATTGCTGCACGGTAGTGACGAGCGAGAGATCAACGCCACAGATCCCGATCTCATGGCCTCCCGGCTGGGGATCGGCGCCGGTGTCTGGCTGCGGGATTCCGGGCTGGACGTGCACTGGGACGCTCACTTCGCGCGCATCAGCGACACCCTCGATCCCGATACCCGCACGGTCGGGGTGATCGTCGAGGTCGACCGACCCTACGCCAACGTCCGCCCCGGGGTGCGCCCTCCCCTGGTGAAAGGGTTGTTCGTGGAGGTGGACCTGCGCGGCCCGCCGCGGCCGGAGCGGCTGGTGATCCCGCGCCACGCTCTGCATGGCGGCCGGGTGTATGTCATCGGCGAGGACGAGCGTCTCGAGATCCGCGAGGTGACCGTGGAAACCCTGCAGCCGGAGTACGCGGCGGTCGCCGACGGCCTAGCGGCGGGCGAACACGTGGTGGTGTCGGACCTGGTACCCGCCATCGCCGGCATGCGCCTCGCGGGCCAAGCGGACCCGGAGCTGCTGGAGCGCCTGATCCGCGCCGCCGGGGCGAAGGAATAGGGCCTGTTAGCACTTACAGAATCGACAGCCGGCAATCGTCCACTCATGATCCGATTCTTCGCCCTGCATCCAACCGCGGCCAACCTGTTGATGCTGCTGTTGCTCGCCGTCGGTCTGATCAACCTGCCAACCCTCAAGCGCGAGACCTTTCCCGATTTTGCCTCCTTGCAGGTGGAGATCCGCCTGCCCTACCCCGGCGCCTCCGCGGAGGACGTAGAGGACGCCCTGTGTCTGCGCATCGAAGACGCGCTGGAAGGTCTGAACGATCTCTACGAGGTGCGCTGCGAGGCCCGGGAGAGCATTGCCATCGCTGTGG
The DNA here is from genome assembly GCA_024639625.1 of Chromatiales bacterium. Classification (GTDB taxonomy): domain Bacteria; phylum Pseudomonadota; class Gammaproteobacteria; order Chromatiales; family Chromatiaceae; genus JAHEIA01. The sequence continues at coordinate 893 of JAHEIA010000389.1, read as the reverse complement.
CGGAGATGACCGAGGGAGGCAACTTCGCCCGTTTCCTGGACGACGTGAAGACCGAGGTGGAGGCAATCGACGACTTCCCGGAGCAGGTGGAGCAACCGGTGATCCAACAGTTGGCCCGCACCGACCGGGTGGTCTCCATCGCCATCACCGGCCCCATGGAGCCCCGCGACCTCAAGCACTTTGCCCAGGAGGTCAAAGAGCGAATGCGCCGTTTGCCGGAGGTCTCGCAGGTGACCATCTCGGGTTTCTCCGACAATCAGTTTCGCGTGCAGACCAGCCGTGAGGTGCTGCTCGCCTACGGGGTGAGCATGACTGACCTAGCGGATGCGATCGCCCGCCAGAGCCTGGACCTACCGGCCGGAGGCATCGAGACCCTGGACCAGAATATCCTGGTCCGTTTCACCGACCAGCGGCGCAGCGTGCAGGAGCTCGAACAGCTGGTCGTGGTAGGCGGGATTCGAGGCGGCGAGGTGCGCCTCGGGGAGGTGGCGACGGTCAGCGACCGCTTCGAGCTCGACGAGGACCGGATCGAGTTCGGCGGCCGCCGGGCAGCCCTGCTGGAGGTCGATAAGACCAAGCAGCAGGACACCCTGAAGGTGATGGCTGCGGTGCGGCGGTTCCTGGAGCAGGAGCGGCGGCGCGCCCCACCGGGCGTCGAGTTCACGCTAACACAGAATCTCTCGTCTATCGTCAGCGACCGCTTGGGTATGTTAACTGCGAACGGTGTCCAGGGCCTGTTGCTGGTGTTCCTTACCATGTGGCTATTCTTCCGCCTGCGCTTCGCCTTCTGGGTGACCATGGGGCTCCCGGTTGCCTTTCTCGGCGGGCTGTTCTTCATGTCGTTGGCCGGCATATCGATCAACATGATCAGCATGGTCGCATTACTGATCGCC
>JAHEIA010000388.1 GCA_024639625.1 Chromatiales bacterium | reverse complement strand
CTCTAGCCAACCGCTTGCATCGAGCGGCAGCAGAGCGCTGCGAGCCCAGCGCTCCAATGTAGAAGGCATTCGATTCGAGTGCGGCGGTCAATGCCAGATCGTCCTGCTTGGGGTCGTGCGCCAGTGTTACCACGGCGTTGCGCGGTTCATGGGCCACCGCTCGCACGGCATCGTCCGGCATCTGTCGCAGATAGCTGACATCGGGGAGAGGGAAGGGGTCGGCGAACTCTTCGCGCGGATCGCAGATGCTGACGCGGTAATCCAGCATGCGCGCCATGCTCGCCAGGTAGCGCGTCAGCTGGCCGTCGCCCACCAGCAACATGCGCCAACCCGGGCCGAAGACCTTGCTGACGGCATCGTCGGAGACACTCAGCTCCGGTTGGCCGTCGCCCGCATGCAGGCTGACCTCGCCTGTATTGAGACACACCCGGCGGGCCGCCATCTGGCCCTCGTTTATGCGCGCCAGCAACCGATCGACAGGTTCGGCAGCGGCCAGCTCTTCGATCAGCAATTCCAGCCGCCCGCCGCAGGGCAGACCGAGCCGGCCGGCTTCCAGGCGGTCGACGCCGAAATCAACCATGGTGGGGAAGGGCCTGCCCAATTCCCCCGCGCAATAGCGTCCGACCAACTCACTTTCGATGCAGCCGCCGGACACCGAGCCGACGAACTGCCCTTCATGGTTCATCGCCAGCAGCGAGCCTGGCGGGCGCGGCGACGATCCCCAGGTGCGGATTACGGTGGCGAGGGCTACCTGTTGGCCGGCACGCAGCCATTCGGCAGCCGCTGCCAGGACTTCCCGGTCTTCGGCCAGCACGGGTGCCCCGGGTTCTTGTTTAGTCACTAAAATCTCCTAACCGAGTCGTAGAGGCAGCCGGCGCAGGCGTTGCCCGGTTGCCGCATAGACCGCATTGGCGACCGCCGGGGCAATCACGGGGGTGGCCGGTTCACCGACACCCGTAGGCGGTTGTGTCGACGGCACGATGTGCACCTCGACCTCCGGCATCTGGTCGATGCGCAATGTCAGATAGTCGTGAAAGTTCGATTGCTCCACGCGCCCGTCCTTGAAGGTCAATTCGCTGGCCAGGGCAGCCGCGAGCCCAAATCCCATCCCGCCCTGCATCTGTGCCTCGATCACGTCCGGATTGACCGGGATGCCACAGTCCACGGCGATGACCACGCGGTCCACGTAGATGGCGCCGCGCCGTACCGTAACCTCCGCCACTTGGGCCACGTAGCTGTTGAAGGACTCGTGCACCGCGACGCCGCGGCCCCGGTTGCGGCCCGGGGGTTCTCCCCATCCCGCCTTCTCCGCCGCCAGATTCAGCACGCCGAGGTGGCGCGGATGCTTGGCGAGGAGGGAACGCCGGAACGCGACGGGGTCTTTCCCTGCCGCTTCCGCGAGTTCGTCGATGAAACATTCCACCGCAAAGGCGGTATGCGTCGAACCGACGGAGCGCCACCAAAGTACGGGTACCGGCAGCTTCGGCGAATGCAGATCGACGCGGACGTTCGCGAAGGTGTAGGGTAGGTTGGCGGCGCCCTCCACGGAGGTCTGATCCACGCCGTCCGTGACCAGCATGGGCTCGAACGCCGTGTCCGCCACGATGGACTGGCCGACGATGCGCTGCTCCCAGGACAAAGGACGACCCTCGCTGTCCACTCCCGCCCGCAGTCGGTGCAGATAGAGGGGGCGATAGTAACCTGCGCGCATGTCGTCCTCGCGGCTCCAGACGAGTTTCAGCGGGATACCGGGCTGCAGGGCCTTGGCGATGTGCACCGCCTCGAGTAGGTAATCCGCATTGGGGTTGGCCCTGCGTCCGAAGGAACCGCCCGCATAGAGCATATGGATGCGCACTTTCTCCGCTTCGATGCCGAGCACGCCGGCGATCGCTTGCTGGTCGCCGGTCTGCATCTGTTCGCCGTTCCAGATCTCGCACCCGTCCGCGTCGATGCGGGCCACGCAATCCATGGGCTCCATGGCAGCATGGGCCAGAAAGGGTACGCTGTACTCCGCCTCAATCACCTTGGCTGCTTGCTTCAGAGCGGCAGCGCTATCGCCCTCGCTGCGCGCAACTACCCCGGGTTCGGTCGCCAGGGCACGGTATCGTTCGAGGATCTCAGCCGAGCCGAGCGCGAAAGCATTGCTCTCGTCCCACTCGATCTGCAGGGCGTCCCGGCCGCGCTTGGCGCTCCAGAAGTCGCGCCCCACCACGGCCACTCCCGAGGGGATCTGTACGACCTGCTTGACCCCGGGTACCGCGCTTGCGGCTGTGGCGTCGAAGGTGCGAACCCGCGCGCCAAAGCGCGGCGGGTGAGCCACTACGGCGACGAGCATGTCCGGCAGCTGTACATCGAGGGTGAAGACCGCGCTGCCGTCGATCTTCTCGGGGCTGTCCTTGCGGGATAGCCTCCGGCCGATCAGACGGAACTCGGCGGGGTCCTTGAGCAGTACCTCCTGCGGCACCGCCTGGCCTGCCGCCGCGTCCGCCAGCTCACCGAAACGGGCGCTGCGTCCGCTGTCCGGGTGGCGCACTACGCCGGCCTCCACTTCGATGTCCGCCGCATCGACCTGCCACTGCTGGGCGGCAGCCTCGATCAGCATCTGTCGGGCGGCGGCGCCGGCCTGGCGCATTTGCTCCCAGGAGTTGGCGATCGCGGTGCTGCCGCCGGTGCCCTGGGCCTCGCCCCAGTAGAGGTTGCGATAGCGTTTGGCGTCCGCAGGTGCCCCCTCCACCCGTATCTGCTCCCAGTCTGCGTCCAGTTCCTCGGCGACCAGTGTCGCCATTCCAGTATAGGTTCCCTGGCCCATCTCGAGGTGTTTCGAGACAACCGTGACCGTGTTGTCCCGGCCGATGCGCAGGAAGGCATTGGGCTGGAAATCAGCAGCTTCGGCCGGTCCGCTGCCGGCGATCCCCGGTCCGGATGCTCGCATGGCGGCCCGCGCCGCTGGCAGTAGTCCCAGCGTTAGCCCCGCGCCGGTTGTCATGCCCGCGACCAGAAAACGGCGGCGACTCAGGTTGACGATCCGGTTCGTTTTCATCTCGACCTCCGTCACGTCAGGTGCTTCGAAGCGGCCTTGATCGCGGCGCGGATGCGTACGTAGGTCGCGCAGCGGCACAGATTGCCCTGCATGGCCGCGTCGATATCCGCGTCCGTAGGGCGCTTCTTGCGCTCTAGGAGCGCCGCCGCCGACATGATCTGGCCCGACTGGCAATAGCCGCATTGCACAACCTCCAGCTCGCGCCATGCCGCCTGAATCGCCTTGCCGGCGGGGGAGTCCAGGCCCTCGATTGTGGTGATCTGCTTGCCGGCTGCCGCCGAGACCGGGGTGATGCAGGAACGGATCGGTTCGCCATCTAGGTATAGGGTGCAGCTGCCGCACTGGGCGATGCCGCAGCCGTACTTGGTGCCGGTCAAGTGCACGTGCTCCCGCAGTGCCCAGAGCAGCGGCATCTGCGGGTCGATGTCGAGGGTGTGGTTTGAGCCATTGACCTTGAGTTCGATCACTTTGGGGCCTCCAGATTCTGCGTTCGCTGGCAGAGTATAGCCGAGAAGGGTAGCCTTGGAGTCGGCGGCATTTTTCCAAGGCGCAGGATCGCGAAACAGCCCTGGAGCCCGTTGTTGCGATCGGAGAACATCGGAGAACAAAGATTCGACGGATCAAAAACGTATGCGTCGACACGAGCCTACCGGAGTTC
>JAHEIA010000387.1 GCA_024639625.1 Chromatiales bacterium | reverse complement strand
GTCTGTCGTTGCCAACGACTCGCGTTGATCTTCTGGGCGAACCGATCAAGTTCGGCGTCGGTCCCGGAATGCTAGGGCGCGTGTTCAACGGAGTCGGTGAGGTCAGGGACGGTGGTCCACCGGTCGCCGCCGTGGAACATCTCGAGATATCCGGACATTCGATGAATCCGGCACAGCGGGAGACGCCGCGTGACTTCATCGAGACCGGGATTTCCAGCATCGACGTCATGAACAGCCTGGTCCGCGGCCAGAAACTACCGATCTTTTCCGGTGCCGGGCTGCCGCATGACGAACTCGCCGTGGACGTCGCCACCCATTCCCGCCTGCGCGGCGAAGAGCACACCGATTTCGCCATCATCTTCGTCGGTATCGGAGTGCCCTACGACACCGCCGAGTTCTTTCGTTCGCGGCTGGAACAAAGCGGGGCGCTGCAGCGCACCGCCATGTTTCTCAATCTGGCATCGGATTCCAGTACCCAACGACTGCTCACCCCGCGCTTCGCGCTCACGGCGGCCGAGTATCTGGCCTTCACTCAGGAGATGCATGTTCTAGTCATTCTGACCGACCTGACCAATTACTGCGAAGCGCTGCGCGAGGTGTCCACCAGCCTGGGAGAGATCCCGAGCCGCAAGGGGTACCCCGGCTACATGTACTCGGATCTAGCGACCCTGTATGAGCGTGCCGGGCGCATCCGGGGCGGCATGGGCAGCCTTACCCAGCTACCGATTCTCACCATGCCGTCGGATGATATCGGCCATCCGATTCCGGATCTGACCGGCTATATCACCGAGGGTCAGATCGTACTCGACCGCGAGCTCGATCGGCAGAATATCTCTCCTCCGATCAAGGTCCTGCCGAGTCTGTCGAGGTTGATGAAAGACGGAACCGGAGAAGGCTACACCAACCCGGATCATCCCTCCCTCGCCAGTCAGATGTACTCCGGATATGCCCGGGCGAAACAGGCCAGGACCCTTGCCAGCGTGGTCGGTGACGATGGTCTTTCGGAAACCGACCGCGTTTACCTGCAGTTCGGCGGTGGCTTTGAACGAAGCTTCCTTCAGCAAGATGCCAGACGCACGCTGGAGGAGAGCATGAGCATCGGCTGGGAGCTATGCTCGATGCTGCCGCGGGCCGAACTGCACCGCCTCAGCGACGCCCAGATCGCTCAGCACATCGAGTCGCCGAGCCAAGATGCTAAATGATCTAACGCCCTCGCGCTCCGCGTTGCTGGAGCTCAAGGAGGATCGCGAGGTGATGCGGGAGGGGCATGCCTTCCTCGACGAAAAACGTACGATAGTCGCCGCCGAGCTGGTACGCCAGATGAAACACTATGCGCGGCTGCGCAAAGATTTCGCTGCTCGTTTTACCCAAGCTGCTCTGAGCCTTAAGCGCGCCGTGGTGCGCCACGGCCTCGAGGGGTTGCAGTGCTACCCAGCGGGCGATCCCGATGCCTGGCGGCTGCGCACCGAGCGCCATGCGCTGCTCGGCATTCCCCTGGTCGATGCTACCCTGTCTGCGCCTGATTTCGCCATGCCGCCGATTGCTGGACAAAGCGCGCAGGGGGAAGCTTGCCGGGCGGCATTTCGGGATCTGCTGGTGCTAGCCGTCTCGCTGGCAGCGGCTACCGACAATCTGACCCGGTTGTACCGGGATTACCGGAAGACGGAACGTCGTACCCGCGCATTGGAGGACGTGCTAATACCCGAGTTGGACGAGGTGTTGCAGGAGTTGGAATCGTTGTTGGAGGCAGCCGAAATGGAGGAAGCGGTCAGGGTAAGGAGCGCCCGGCGCTGAGTCTGAGTGTGCCTTTCTCTTGGGCCCGAAGCGGAGATTCGCGGCCTGCTGCGGAGCTTGATATTTTTGCTTTGTGAACCAATACTCCCTCTTCCGATCGTAAGTGCCTAGAAGCGACATCGTTTTCTGCGATGGCCCTCACGGACCAATCGCAACAGGATGATGCCCCGGATTTTTTAACAAAGGAGAGACTGATGAAACGAAAGCACACCTTGTTTGCCTGTGCACTGCTTGCCGCCGCCTTGCCTCTGGCCCCCGCTTTTGCCGAGGAGCCGGAAGTGATCCCAGCCCGGGTAGCGTTGAATGCCGAGGTTGGCATGGCCACCGTCCAGGAGGTCAATCAAGAGACTCGGCAGGTTACCCTGCGGGCTCCCGACGGCAGCCTGAGCACCTTTATTGCGGGTGACGAGGTACGCAATCTGGCCCAGGTCGAAGCGGGGGATGTCGTCCTCGTCGAATACTATCAGGGCCTTGCGGTAGCATTGGAACCAGGCGGTTCAGGGATCCGTGAACGTATGGAGTCGGTGGAGCTGCAGCGGGCAGAGCCGGGAGAGAAACCTGGGGCCTCGTTGACCACCACGATCGATGTCATAGCCCGAGTGGAAGCGGTCGATTCGGCAGCCCGTACGGTTACCTTGCGCGGGACGGAGCGGACCGTGACCCTGAAGGTGGCGGACGATATCGATCTGGCGAAGGTGAAGGTCGGGGACGACGTGAGCGCCCGTTATGTGGAATCCTTCGCGGTAGCGGTGGTGCCTTCTCCGGAGGTCTCGGGTGAGGTGAAGATCGAGAGCAAAGCGGTCGCGCTCGGTGTAGGCTTCGAGTGGGGCGGCGGTACACTAACCATGTACGACGGATCAACCCACAACTTTAAGTTGAAAGGCCTGTCGATAGTGGACATCGGGGTTTCGTCGGTCAAGGCTTCGGGCGAGGTTTATCGGCTTACGGATCCCAAGGACTTCGCGGGCACCTACGTTGCCGGAGCGGCCGGAGGCGCCTTGGGAGGAGGTGGTTCTTCGATCGTAATGAAGAACGGCAAAGGGGTCGTAATGCGTTTGGAGTCTGAGCAGAAGGGCCTCCGCCTGACCCTCGCCCCTGGGGGGGTCTCCATCGAGTCCGTCGAATAACGCGACAACCAGCAAAGGTAATTTGTTGCGGCCCCTCTCGTGGGGTCGCAACAGGTGCCGAGCGGGTTAACGGCAGTGGCCCTGACCGGCAGCCTTGTTATTGATCTGCAGCACGGCAAAGCAACGAGTAATTCTGCTTGTTCTCGAAATCTGTCGCGGTAAGGATGTTGTTCTTGCCGCATCCCGCGGATGTTGCGCGAAGCCATCTTCCCGTTACTCTGTTCGCGCCCCCTATTTCACAGAAACGGACAGGTGCTCGCCGCTATTTGTTCCTGAATTAAGAGGATTCTAGGCTCACCACACCTGCGCCTGATCGCCGAACGGCGCCTTGCATGTTTTGGCCTGCTTGCCCGGAGCCCGGCGGATTTCTTACCGGTAACGAATCAAGCGTTTGGATACACCCAAGTCGCTTATGTCGTGGGGATGTGCAGCGGCTTGAATGAGGTGTGGTCGCACGCTGATCCACGAGCTGCGGCGCGAGCTGCTTCGGCTGGAAGCCCGCCAACAGAAGAGCGCACGGCACTTCCTTGTGCCGCGCGCAAGCGAAGGGATGGATTGTGGGAGCGGGAGGCTCCCGGCGGGATCAGTCGATGGAGCCCAGGCTCAGCTTCTGGTCGTTGAGCAGGCCGGACTGGCTCTGGCTCACGCGCTCGGCGCGCACCCGGGTGTCGACGCTGCCGATCACCGTGGAGTCCTTCACCGAGGCGATGTTCGCGGTCTGCTTGTTGAGCAGCCCGGACTGGCGCTGGTCCACACGCTCGACCCGCGCATCCGCCTTCACCG
>JAHEIA010000386.1 GCA_024639625.1 Chromatiales bacterium | reverse complement strand
GCCAATCCCCGCACTGCTTCCATTGCGTACACACTGGCAGTAGCCACCTTAGGCTCCAGGGGCGCCACCCGCCAGGGGCTCAAGCGAGCGTGCAATCCGTCGGTCCGATGCCACGGACCCGTCGAGCAGCCGAACCTGGCGTTGCGCGTGAGCGGCCACGGAGGCGTCGTGGGTCACGATCAGGATGGTGATGCCCGTAGCGTTTAAGGCCTTCAGCAATACCAGGATGTCGTGCCCGTTGCTGCTGTCCAGAGCCCCGGTGGGTTCGTCCGCGAGGATCAGAGCCGGTTCGTTGACCAGCCCCCGCGCGATGGCAACCCGCTGCTGTTCGCCCCCGGACAAGGTCGATGCCGCGTGATGCAGACGGGATCCGAGACCGACGCGCTCCAGCGCCGCCTGGCCCTTTGTCCGACGCGCCCTGCGCGGAAGACCGGCATAGATCAGAGGCAGTTCCGCGTTTTCCAGCGCACTGGCTCGGGACAGCAGATTGAAGCTCTGGAATACGAAGCCAATGTGCCGACCGCGAAGCCGCGCCAGGTCCTGGTCGGCGAGGCCCGCGACGTTGCGCCCACGGAACCAGTAGGCTCCGGAGGACGCTCGATCGAGGCAGCCGAGGAGGTGAAGCAGGGTGGACTTGCCGGAGCCCGAAGGCCCCATTACGGCGACCATCTCGCCCGCATGAACGGTCAACGAGACCTTGTCCAGCGCGCGGAACGATTGGCGTCCGATGCGGTGGTCCTTGCTCAGCCCCTGGGTGCGGATGATGGGATCCATTCAGCTCCTGGGTGCCCCGTCAGAGGTCGCTCAACCCGATCACGACTCGGTCGCCGGGCTGTAGTTCGCCCTCCTGAAGCACGGTGGCCGAGTCATCGCTCGGGCCCAAGCTGACCTCAATCGGGCGGGGCTCGGCCGAGGCGAGCCGCCAGACTCGGGTGCTGCCGGGCGCAGGTTCACCCAGCGACGGCCAGTCGGCGGGGGGCATGAATCGCAGGGCGCTGTTCGGCAGCAGGAGCACGTCGACATGCTCCTCGACGGTTATCTGAACCAGGGCGGTCATTCCGGGCAACAATGCCAGATCGGGATTTGGTGCGTCGACGAGGACATGGTAGGTCACTACGTTCCGGACGACCTCGGGGGCGATATGGATCTTGTGCACCTCACCCGTGAACAGTCTTTCCGGGTAGGCGTCTACCCGGAACTGCACCGGCTGTCCGACGCGTACGCGACCGATATCCGCTTCGTCCACCCGGGTTTCCACCCGCATCGAGCGCAGGTCGCCCGCTAAGGAGAACAGTGTCGGCGCCTGCAGGCTGGCGGCAACGGTTTGCCCCGGTTCGACGTCGCGGCGGATTACTACGCCATCCAGCGGCGAAAGGATCGCCGTACGCTCCAGGTTCACTCGGGCCTCGTCCGCCGCCGCCTCGCGCTGGCGGATCAGGGCCCGATGGTTGCCCAACTGGCTCATGGCGATCGCCAGATCCGCTTCGGCCATGCGGATCTCGGTGTCCTGCACCTGCAGTCGCGCGTCGGCCGCCTGGCGCAGCGCCCGTGTCGAGTCAAACTCGGATTGGGCTTCTTCCAACTGGCTGGCGGACAACGTCTTGCGCTCGGCAAGCGTGCGCATGCGTGCCAGCTCGCCGGCGGCCATGCGCTGTCGGGCCGCGGCGCTCTCGGCTTCTGCTTTCAACACTTCGCGCTTGGCTCGGCGATTGGCCAGCTGGGCTTGCGCCCTTTCCACAGCCGCCTGTTGCACCTGGAGTTGGCTGTGCGCCACCTCGAGCTCTGCCTGTGCTTCTTGGTGGCGCGCGCGGAACGACTGCTCGTCCAGCCGGGCGAGGACCTGCCCCTTCTCCACCACGTCGTTGAAATCGGCCAATACCTCGGCCACCTGACCGGATAGCTGGGTGCTCACCTTAGTCAGCGCCAGCGGTTGCACGGTGCCCACCGCAGTCACCTGCACAGCCAGACTGCCCGTTTCGATCAGCGCAGTGCGGTACTCCGAGTCCGCTCCGCACGACCCGAGCAACAACGCACAGATCGCGAGGATCGCTCTATGTGGTCTCCCGTGTTGTCGAATCCCGCCAACTACCGTCATGGCTGCCAGTGCCTGCGACATGCGGTCTTCACGTGGACCTCTGCGTTTACGACGCTCGATAAGCGACCTGCGCGAGAATTTAGCATCATGTCGTATCGACGCATTTCCGAACGAGACTTCACCTTGGGCCGGCGAGCCAGGAACCCGAGAATCAATGCAATTCGCTGCTCGATCACTACACGAAGTGCAGAAAGGACATGATGCCAAAGCAAGCAGCGATTCGTGATCGTTACGGACACGCTATTCTGCGGAAGGAGTTGCGTCATCTACAATGATCCGCTGGGCTCGCGCACGGAGAGCCGGATTGCGCGCGTATCATCGAACTACAGACGCGGACCCTCTCCTGTTGAGCCCTAGCCCCTCGATGTCTGTTGCTGGATGATCCTATGGAGTGCATGCCAGAGCATTAAGAATCATACTTGACACCAAAGGAATAGGGAGAAATGGTGCAACCATTTGGGAACGCTGTCAGCCCCGAGCCGGCAAGGATTGCGTACACCACTCGAACCTTCGCTGGCAACACGATGCGAAAAGTCTGGTGCGGGCCTCACGGCGAGGTGCGGTGGCCGTGAGAAATCTTGTTGCAGGCGTATTGTGTGCGATTTCCGCAGCCGAAGCCGAGGCGTAATGTGGAGTGCGGCCAAAGAACTGCGCCCCAACATAGGCCGCAAGGGTGGTGCAACAGCTTTGACCACCGGGAGAGCGCCGAAGAATGACCCACCCAATCTTTGAGCAAGCAACTGGTCAGGAAGGAAGAATGACGAAACCGAGCCTGTTTCCCCTTGCCTGGCGCTGTCTGCAGGCCTCCGAGGCGGAGCACAAGATTGGACTCACCCGCCAGTTGCTAGCGGACTGGGATGCTGGTGAACTGGCGCTGGGAGACGAAGAGATCCGACCGATCGGCCCGGCGGGGCGGCCCGCGCTGCCGGGTTTGGTGCATCCCAGGGAGCTGCCGCGCCGCTCTCTGGCGAGTCCCCAGGGCCGGGCGGCACTGCTGCACGCGGTCACGCACATCGAGTTCAATGCCGTCAATCTGGCGTTGGACCACGCGTACCGCTTTCGCCGCATGCCGGAGGACTACTACGGTGACTGGCTGCGGGTCGCGGTAGAAGAGGGCGAGCACTTCCAGTTGCTGCGCGATCGTCTGCGCGCGGCGGGATTCGATTACGGCTCGTTTCCGGGACACAACGGGCTCTGGGATATGGCGCAGCGGACCGCCGGCGACGCCCTGGAGCGCATGGCGTTGGTGCCCCGGGCGCTCGAGGCCCGGGGTTTGGACGTAACCCCTGGAATGATCGTGCGTTTCCAAACCGCTGGCGACGCCGAGAGCGCCGCGGCACTGGAGCGAATCCTGCGCGACGAGGTGGGGCACGTGCGCATCGGCACCCGGTGGTTTCAGTACCTGTGCACACAACGGGGTCTGGATCCGGAAGAGACCTATTTCACGTTGCTGGAGACCTATCTGCAAGGCGAGGTACGTGGCCCGGTGCACCGCGAAGCGCGGCGGGAGGCTAGGTTCAGTGAAGCCGAACTGGATCGTCTGGAGGGTCTTCGCCGATGAGAACGCCCCGGGTACTTCTTTTTATCGCGCTGTTTTACCCCTCAGTGGCCTGGG